>NZ_JBEPLO010000019.1:0-55013 GCF_040545225.1 Streptococcus rupicaprae
ACTCAAAAACCACACAGTGATTCTTTCATCTTGATTGTTTTCAAGACAGAAATCACGGTGTGGTTTGATTTTGAGGCTAGTTTTTGCCCGGCCTCTTTTATTTTGGGGTTTGGGGGCGAAGCCACCATGTTTTGAATCGTCGGCTGACAAACCTGCAAGGTTTTGGTTGGCTGGCGATTAGATTTTGGGTTATTGTGGACACAATAGCTGAGCTCGCAAAAGCCGAAAAGCCAAGCGTTGAGACTTTTAGGAAGCACCCGTATCCCATACGGTATCGGGGCTGACCCGATAGAGGCAAGTAGAAAAGAAGTATGACAAGATGACAGATCACTACCGCATTATCCGTAAGTAAATCAATTTGACACCAGCCATTAAACTGGAGCAGGTGGAGAAGGAGATTGAAGACTATCAAGAAAAAATGAATAAGACTATTGATAGTTATGAAGAGGCTATCAAAAATATAGAACGATTGACGGAAGTGATAAACAGATCTTTTCAAAAAAATGAGAAAAATATGTCCTACTTCGTCAAATAAAAAACTAGGTACTTTTTATGCACGAAATAAAGTAATAGAGTTAATTAAGTTGGTGAAGCATATGAATGAGACTGATTTGAAAATTCTAGATTTGGAGGCACATATAAAACAAATTGTTTATCATATTAGAGTATGGAAGCCTACGATGAGCTGTGTCGTGCTAGGGTCGATTTCTATGAGAAATTTGATTACGCTGATTATAACCTAACCTTTGCATAGTACATGGAAGATATTTTCTTAACCTATTATAAGCAAACTGTACAAGAGGTTACATATCAGACAGCACTGACACATTTCAAGGTTTTTACTGATACTTTTGGAAAGAAGAAACTTCGTGATATCAAGCCACGTGACTGTGAAAAGTTTCGATTGGATTTGATGGCGAAATATTCTCCAAATTATGCTAAAGGTGTCTGGATTCGATTTAAGCAGTGCCTTGGCTATGCTGAGCGAATGGAGTATATCAAGAGTTTTCCTTGTAAGAGTCTGGATAATCCGAAAGGTAAACGACCAGATACCAAATTTTGGACATTTGAGGAGTTTAAAAAGGTTATTGCAACCTTTGACCTGACGGACTATGAAGACTTAATGCGTTTCACGACGACTTGGCTTTATTATATGACAGGTGTCCGTGTTAGCGAAGGTTTTGCCCTCTTATGGTCAGATTACGACAAGGAAAATAAACGTATCTTTGTTCATGCGACGATGGAAGCTTTGAAAGGTGGCATTTACTATCGAAAAGAGCAGACCAAAACAGAGGCTGGCAGACGGTTTGTGGATTTAGATGATGAAACCATCAATGTTCTTGACCGCTGGCGTGAAGTCCAAATCTCAAATGCTGATGACGACTATATTCTTTCCAAGTTTGGCTCGCCAATGATAAAAAGTACCTTGACACGAATGCTGAAGCGTCATGCTAAGCTGGCAGGTGTACCAGAGATTACGGGCAAGGGGTTGAGACATAGTCACGATTCATTTATGATAAATGTTCTTGGCAAAGATGTCTTGGCTGTTTCACAACGTTCTGGCAGGGTCGATAAGGCAACTACTCTAAATACCTATTCTCATTACTATGCTCATAAGAATAGTATTGGTAATGAAATAACAGATTTATTGCAAAAAGAGGGGGTTAGTTCGACACCCCCACAAACACCCCCATAGGGGAAGAACACTCAGAAAAACGCTTAATACCAAGGGGTGTCATACCCATGCTAAAGTTACGCTTAAATAAGAAATACTTAGCCATTTAAGAGTGGGAATCCGATTCACCAATCTTTTAGAGCTTGTAGCGATGGAAAGAAATGGAATAATTGATTTGGGTTACCGTTCAAAATCCTGCCAAAAAACTTTGGCAGGATTTTTTGCGCTTTCGAAAGTTGTTAGCTCGGCCATTAGTCCAAGAGAGTTTCCAGCATGGTATAGTCGTTTCGGTTTAAGAGCTATTCTAAAGAAGCTGAAAGTTACTGCGTGTTTTTACCCCACAGGACCTATCTTTTGAGGGATCCGGATTTCTCAAAATGGATTGAAACACTCTCTAAAATCGACTATAATGGTTTTTTTGAAAGCTAAGTGAACCGTCTAAAAGATTGCGCCAAGAACATGAAGGAAATTGAAAAAAGGTGTGACAGATGTTATAATAAAAGAAAAAAGAAAGGGGTTTCAAGGTGCATTGTGAAAAAACTATTTATACTCATATCCAATCTGCTTGCTAGTTTGTTCTTTGTTTGGGTATTTACCATTTGGACGGATACATATGTCACCCATTATTACCCTAACATTGCTGTACTTGATTCTTCCTCTGAGACAACTTTTCAGCAAGTTGCGGAACACTTGGAAAAACTAGCAGAAGAAACGGACAGCTTTATTGCGATTCAACACCAAGATCCTAACTCAGAAGGTACTACAGTTTTTTCTTATACGACCTTTGGGGACGGAAAGTTGCCTGATGGGCTTCAGGAGAGAAAGTTTGAAGACGCTCAAAGTAGCAGTGTTGAAACGAATTACTTTATATTTGATGGACACCTAGATATTCACTTGCTAAGGGAGGAGCTAAGTCAACTTGGCTTGACTAACATGCACCTGACAATTCCATCTAAACTATCTACGTTAATGGCTATCTTTAGTAACGGATTTCAGTTAATCAGTCTATTGATTTTCATCTTAACCTTTGGAGCACTGACTTTAATTAGTCAAATTAGCCAATTACGGTCGTCGGGCATTCGCCTCATTTCAGGAGAGAAACGGTGGTCCATTTTTCTTAGGCCCGTGGTTGAAGATTTGAAAGGGATAGCTGTTGGTTTCAGTTTAGCTGTCGTGCTCGCCATTCTTATGCAAAAAATTCTGTCGCTTCCAACGGAATCCCTGATGACCATAGGAGCAGGATTGCTCAGTTATAATCTCATCTTGTTGTTGATCTCCCTGTTTTTCGCTCAACTCTTCGCAGTTGGGATAAAAAAGGTACACCTGATGCAGATTATAAAAGGGCAAGTGCCTGTCAGAGGAATCATTAGTTTGATTTTAATCGGTCAACTATTAGCGGTTATTATTGTGACGCTGGGAATAGGAAGTAGTTTAAAGTATTCCCAAGCCTGGCAACAGCATCGGATAGGAGAAGAAGCCTGGAGTCAGGAAAGGCAGCTGACTATCCTAGCGACTAGTCGTGAAGGGATAACGATAGGTTTAGATGAAAAGGCTCAAAGGCAGCGTAGAACGTGGTATCAACTGATGGATCTGGCTGTTTCAGAACAAAAGGCCTTCTTATCCAGACACCAGTTAATTGATCGTATCATGCAAAATGGCATGAACTCCTCCCAAAATTTGACAACCTCTACAGAATGGCACGATTACAGCCCGAATGGGAATATTCTTATCGTCACACCGCAATACCTGGAGCGTCAAAACATTTCTGTAGATATGGCCGTTGAACAAAAGATGAATCACCTCGCATTAGGGGAGTTTATCTTGTTGTTACCTGAGCACCTCCGTTCAGAGGAAGAACAGTACAAGTCTATTTTTGAAGACGACTTAACCAGTCGCATGTCTAGTCAAGATGAGCAACAACCGATGACTGCGACGGTAGGCTACTTGGAATCAGGTCAGGATCGTTTTGTCTATAATACGACCCCTATTTCTTACCAGCAGTTTTTGAAAGATCCAATCATCATTGTTATAACACCCCAATCAACTGGTCCACAGTCCATTGCGTTTTGGTTAGACGCAGTACAGAACTATGTTCTCTTTAATCAATTGTCTGATGCCCAGGAGCTTATCCAGAGACAAGGCATTGAAAATTGGGTCTCAGAAATGAAAACAGGTTACCACAACTACATCACATTATCGAATAATATCAAGAGGGAACGTTGGGTAATGCTAGCAGGAGCTGTGCTTGGGATTGCAACTTCGATTTTGTTGTTTAACACCATGAATAGGCTCTACTTTGAAGAATTTAGACGTGCCATCTTTATCAAACGGATTGCAGGTCTTAGATTCTTAGAAATCCATCGGACTTACCTCTTGGCTCAATTGGGTGTGTTTTTACTGGGATTTGTGGCGAGTGTATTCCTTCAGGTAGAGGTAGTGGTTGCTTTTTTAGTCTTATTGCTCTTTATTGGTGTATCTCTTTTACAACTACAGGTCCAAATGCAGAAAGAAAACAAGATGTCCATGCTTGTTTTGAAGGGAGGTTAATATGATTGAACTTAAACGGGTAAGTAAGTCTTTTGGAGAAAGAGAGTTGTTTTCGAATCTTTCAATGACATTTGAGGCTGGGAAAGTCTATGCCTTGATCGGTTCAAGCGGTAGTGGGAAAACAACCTTAATGAACATGATGGGGAAATTAGAACCTTATGATGGGACGATTTTTTACCGAGGTAAAGACTTGGCCAGTTATAAGTCGAGTGATTTTTTCCGTCACGAATTGGGTTACCTCTTCCAGAACTTTGGCTTGATTGAAAATCAAACCATAGAAGAAAACCTTAAACTAGGTCTCGTTGGTCAAAAGTTGAGTCGGTCGGAGCAACGATTGAAACAGAAGCAGGCCTTAGAACAGGTCGGTCTGTCTTACCTTGACCTCGATAAACGTATTTTTGAGTTATCTGGCGGAGAGTCACAACGGGTTGCCTTGGCAAAAGTTATCTTAAAGAATCCACCCTTTATTTTGGCAGATGAACCGACGGCTTCCATAGATCCGGCAACCTCTCAGTTGATTATGGAGATGCTACTGTCGCTTCGTGAGGCTAACAGACTAATCATTATCGCGACCCACAATCCGACAATCTGGGAGATGGCTGATGAAGTGGTCACTATGGATAGTCTACAAGGTGTTTAAGGGGTGGTGTCTTGCCACAGCCCTTTTAACAAGAGGAGACGCAACTAACTGAGCATTCCTGAGTCAAGGACATTTATCCCTTAGAGCAAGGTTTAGCGAGACTTACGCCAAAAAGACAGTCAATCAGATGATGCCCGAGATCAGGATTGGCTGTCTTTTTATAGCCGTACTGGTTTTTGACATCCCTGTTACTGGCATTGCAAGTGGATTCCGTTAAAAATAAAGAGCCTGAGATAGCCACTCTGTCAGTCTGACTAAAAGGCTCTTTGTGAAATAAGTCGCAGTTCAATTGGTGGTAATTTTTCTGGAAAAGGCTTACAATAAAAGAAAAAACGAGGAGGTCTTATGACAACATTCATCGGAAAAGAAGTGACAGTAGAGGGTGCTCCCTTGAAGGTGGGAGATATAGCACCTGATTTTACCTTGATTAACCCAGCCTTGGAAAAGGTGAGCTTGTCTGATTTTTCAGGCAAGAAGGTGATCAGTATAGTGCCGTCTGTTGACACGGGGATTTGTTCGGCCCAGACGCGCCGTTTTAACCAAGACCTGTCTGAAATGGATGGGGTGACAGTGATTACCGTTTCATGCGACTTGCCTTTTGCACAGAAGCGCTGGTGCGGTGCTGAAGGCCTGGAACATGCGGTTACCCTTTCAGATTACTATGATCAGAGCTTTGGCAAGGCTTACGGCGTTCTGATGACAGAGTGGCATCTCTTGGCGCGTGCGGTTTTGGTCTTAGATGATGAGGACCGTATCCGTTATGCGGAGTATTTGGACAATGTCAATGAACATCCAGATTACGAGGCGGCCTTGGCAGCTGTTAAAGCATTGTAAGGCGGAGAAGCTTTCTTACCATTTTTCTTTTAAAAGATTACAGTAGCTATTTTGAACTGTAGTCTTTTTTGCTTTTGCCAGTGGCTATTCGTTATTGTTTTGGCGGCGGGACTTTGGATTCTATTGATTAATGACGACGAGGTTTCAAGGAAAGATAGATTGTTCGACTAAAAAAAGTTTTGAAAGTGATCACCTGACTAGTGTGAAGCCCTAAATCGTTCCTGTTTGACGGCTATCAAGTGATCTTAAAGAGGAAAACCATATCATCCAGCTTACTGAAGTCCATCGACTAGAGAATTTTTTCAGATTGGTTAACTATCTTATTTTTGCTTAAGATTTGGTATAATAGGAGAAAGAAATGGAGTAACTTTATGGCTTATATAGAAGTGAAGCAATCGTCAAAATATTATGGTGAGGGAGAAAATCGCATCGTGGCAAACCATGATGTCAGCTTTGACATTGAAAAAGGGGAACTAGTCATTATCCTTGGTTCTTCAGGAGCAGGCAAGTCTACTCTTCTCAATATTCTAGGAGGTATGGACACCAATGATGAGGGACAGGTTATCATTGACGGTGTCGACATTGCCCAATTTAATTCCCATGAGCGGACCAATTATCGGCGCGATGATGTGGGGTTTGTTTTCCAGTTCTACAATCTGGTAGCCAATTTAACGGCTAAAGAAAATGTGGAGTTGGCTTCAGAGATTGTCAAAGATGCCATGGATCCAGTTGATGTTTTGGAGAAGGTCGGATTGGGCAAGAGGCTCAATCATTTTCCAGCCCAGCTGTCAGGCGGTGAGCAACAACGGGTTTCGATTGCTCGTGCGGTGGCCAAGAAGCCCAAAATGCTACTCTGCGATGAGCCGACAGGCGCCCTAGACTATCAAACTGGCAAACAGGTTCTTCAAATCCTGCAGGATATGTCCCGAAAAGAGGGAGCGACCGTCATTATCGTGACCCATAACTCGGCCCTGGCACCGATTGCGGACCGAGTGATCCACATGCGGGATGCCACGGTTAAGTCCATTGAGACCAATCCTTATCCCCAAGATATTGCGAGCTTGGAATACTAGGAGAGACCTATGGTAAAACGTGTTTATACGAAGGATTTATGGCAGTCTGTTCTCAAATCCAAGGGACGGTTTTTGTCCATTTTCAGTCTGATGATGATTGGTTCCATGGCCTTGGTCGCTTTAAAGGTTACGACTCCCAATATGCAAAGGACAGCCCAGGCCTATATTGAAAAGACCAAGATGTTTGATTTGGCGGTCATGGCGGACTATGGTTTATCTGATCAAGATGTGGCTGAGCTCCAATCCTTGGAAGGGGCAGAGGTTGAGTTGGGCTACCTGACAGATGTGACCCTGGCTGAAAAAGATGAGGCCATCCGCATTTTTTCAGCCCCAAAAACTATTTCTAGCTACCGTGTCCTATCGGGGAAAATGCCCCAGCAGTCTGATCAAATCGCTCTGGCTGAACAGCTCAAGAATCGCTACAAAATCGGAGATAAACTGACTATTGCGCTAGCTGATGATAGCCCCTTGACGCGAGAAACCTTTACCATCACAGGCTTCGTCCAGTCGTCTGAGATTTGGGATCGGGATTCACTAGGGCAGACGACAGTTGGAACAGGTGACCTGGCAGGCTATGGCGTGACGACGGCGGAGGCTTTTGACAGCTCGGTCTATATGATTGCGCGACTGATTTATGATGATTTGGCTGACTTGCCCTTTTACCACCCTACCTATGCTAAAAAAATAGCAGAGCACCAAAACGAGTTGGACCAGCTTTTGGCGGACAATGGCCAGCAACGCCTGACCGTCTTAAAAACAGATGGCCAAGCCGAAATAGATAAGGGCTATGCTGACATTGCAGCTGCGGACAAGAAACTAGCTGATGGCCAAAAACAATTGACCGAAGCCGAACAAGACCTTGCCAGCGGCCAGAATCAGCTGAATCAGGGACGAACTGAATTAGCTCAGGGGCAAGCAGAACTAGCAGAAGTAGCTAATGATTTGGCGACTGGTCAGGCTCAATTAGACCAGTCCAGAAGCCAGCTAGAGGCAGCCAAGTCAGAACTCGACCAGGCTAAGGCCCGGCTGGATCAAACTGCTGAAGAGTTGGCTAGTGCTGAAGCCGAATTGCAAAGCGGAAAAGAGCGTTTGGCGGCGACCAAGGCCCAGCTGGAGACTGCCAGTAACCAGTTAGCTCAGGCAGAGGCAACTTTGGCTGCTAGCAAGGCCCAGTTAGATGGCTTGGCTGGCCTCATTCAGTCTGGCCGCAAGGAGTGGCAGGACGGCTTGTCGGCTTTGGAGGGTCAAAAACAAGCCTTAATAGACCAAGGGATAGACCCTAGTTCGGCCTCTGATCTACAAGCCTTGGAAACTCAGTTGGCACAAACAGACCAGCAACTTTCTAGCTTAGAAAGTCAGTATAACCAAGGGTTTTCAGACTACCAAGCTGGACGACAACGATATGAGCAAAATTTGGCAGACTATCAGGCAGGCCAAGCCCAATACCAGCAGGGGCAAGAGGACTATGAAGCCAGTCTATCAGCCTATCAAGCGGGCAAATCTCAGTACGAAGCTGGGCTTGCCGCCTATCAGCAAGGGCTTGCAGACTACGAGGCAGGTCAAAGCCAGTATGAGGCAGGCCTATCGGAGTACCAATCAGGCTTGGCAGCCTATCAAGCAGGTCAAGCCAAACTCCATCAGTCCAGCTCTGCTATTGCTCAAAACCAAGCGATGATTGAGGAAGCTGTGGCTAAGTTAGGTCATTCAGAAGCAGACTATGCGCGCCAAAAAGCAGAAGCAGATAAGGCGATAGCGACTGCCAAGAAGGACCTAACAAGGGCTCAAGAGAACTTACAACGTTTGGAAGAGCCTGCTTATAGGAGCTATACCCGTCAGACTTTGCCAGGCGGACATGGCTACGATACCTTTATCACAGGGGCTTCGGCTATTTCTGCTGTGGGGAATGTCTTTCCCATTGTGCTCTACTTAGTGGCGGCTCTAGTGACCCTCACCACCATGACCCGTTTTGTGGACGAGGAACGCCATAATGCTGGGATTTTCAAGGCTTTGGGCTATAGCAATCCAGCCATTATGGCCAAGTTTGTCCTCTATGGATTGGTTGCGAGTCTGGCTGGGACAATGGTCGGTATCCTTTTGGGACATACGGTCCTGTCCAGCATGATTGGGAATATACTGAGCAAGAAGTCGGTTCTGGGGGCTATTGACCGCTTTATCTACCCTTCTTGGACCTTGCTGGCTCTTTTCTTAGCGCTTGTATCAGCAGTTTTGCCAGCCTATCTGGTTGCCAGAAGAGATTTGGTTAAGGAACAGGCGGCCCAGCTCCTACAGGCCAAGCCACCTGTCGCAGGGGAAAGTATCTGGCTGGAAAAGTTTCCTGCCCTCTGGCGACGCTTATCCTTCACTCAAAAGGTAACTGCCCGCAACATTTTCCGCTATAAGCAGCGCATGCTGATGACTATCTTCGGGGTGGCAGGTTCAGTAGCCCTTCTCTTTGCAGGGCTTGGGATCCAATCTTCGATCTCGGGTGTAGCAGAGACTCAGTTTACGGAACTGGTGACCTATGATTTGATTGTGGCGGGAAATAGCAGAGCTTCAGAGTCTGAGCAGGCTGAAGTGGCAGACTTGCTAGCTTCTGAAAGGGTTGAGCAAGCACAAGCTATTCGCTTTTTAACATTGACCGAAGACCTTGATCGGGTCGGAGAACAGACCATCAGTGTCTTGGTCGCAGAACCATCAGCCCTAGCAGACCTTGTTCACTTGAGACAACGCAACTCCAAAACCAAGCTGAACTTGGATGAGAGCGGAGCCATTTTAACCGAAAAATTAGCAGCCAGTTATGGGGTAGGGGTCGGAGACGAAGTGACCATCACCTTGGAAGGCCGCCCAGTAGAAGTGCGTGTCGCAGGTATAACAGAAATGTATGCTGGCCATTACCTCTATCTCTCAAATGACTACTACCAGCAGGTCACAGGCCAAGAGCCAATCCCCAATAGCTATCTGGTGGCCTTGAAAGAGCGCTTAGCAGAAGCTGTCCGTCGTAGTGCAGCAGATTTCTTGAAGCTGGATGGCGTGGCGGGTGTCGTGCAAAATACGACACTCAAGGCGGCCTTGACTAAGACAGCCGATTCCTTGGTCGCAGTCATGTTGGTCTTGATTGCCCTGTCGGTGTTATTGGCGATTGTGATCCTTTACAACCTGACCAATATCAATGTGGCAGAGCGGATCCGGGAGCTATCAACCATCAAGGTCCTGGGTTTCCATAACAAGGAGGTGACCTTCTACATTTACCGTGAAACCATAGTCTTGTCCTTGCTTGGCATTATGGTCGGCTTGGTAGGCGGCTTTTTCCTTCATCGTCTGCTACTCGAGATGATCGCCTTTTCCAATATCATGTTCCAGCCCCAAGCGGCCCTCTATGTCTACATGGTGCCAGTCTTGGCCATCGCGGTCATACTAGCCGTTCTGGGATGGCTGGTCAACCATCACCTAAGGCAGGTAGATATGTTAGAGGCCCTTAAATCAGTGGAGTAGCTCCCAGTGTGAGCATATTTCAAAAGCTTCAACGGTCAAGGATGGTTGAAGCTTTTGGTATCTAGAGTAAGCGGTTAGCCTGTTGCTGTTACTGAGCCAGCAACTTAGGAATAATAGAACAATCTCAGACCCTGAATAGATGGTCAATAGATGGATTTGCTATCCTAGTAATAGGAAAAATAGAATAGCTAAGGAGTTATGATGTCTGAAAAGAAATCAATGTTATTGTTCAGTAGTGCCTATGTGGGCACTATGCTAATGGGCTTGGTTTATAGTTACCATATTAAGGGATTTGCCTACGAAGATGAAGGTTTTCTAGCCAGCATGTTGCCGTTTTTAACCATTTTAGCGGCCATGACGATTCTTTACTGGCTAAAAAATCAATCTACCTTAAAACTTGAAAAAACTTTTCCTGTTCGGAATACCTATATTTTGGCCTCAATCTTGCCCCTTCTTAGTCTAGTTGGCTACTATTGGTTGAGAGCTTTTCAGCCCAACTGGCAGTTTATGCTACCATTCGTAGCAACTCTTTTAGTGGGTATAGGCGAAGAAATGTTTTTCCGTCGCATTCTTCTGACGTATCTTTTAAAGAGAATGCCGGTTAAAAAGGCGATTTTGAGTTCTTCCGTGGTTTTTGGACTTTTCCATGCACTTAATTTCTTTGGTGGTAGTCCCTTGCATAGGGTAGCATTGCAAGTCTTTCTAACAGGCCTTATGGGGATTTTTTATGCGCATCTCTACATGTTGACGCAAAAGATTGCTTATCAAGCTGTGGACCATGGCCTGTGGGATTATATCCTGATGGGTGGGTTGATTAAGTTGAATCCTCTGGTTTCTGGTGTTGTTTTTGTTTTATGCTTGTCAAGGGTGGTGATGACCGTTTTGATGGTGCGCCAACTTGCCCCTTTTACAGAAATTGAAAGGAGTTCGGAAAGCCTATGATGCCTACACTTGGACACCTAGGATTTGTGTCGGCTAAGGAAAAGTCGCGCTTCAATTTTAGCTGGTGGTTAGCTCCTTTAATCGGTACCGTGCTCTTATTTTTAGGAGAAGTTTTAGGGTTCTTCATGTCTGAAGGTCTAGGAGCTATTTTCCCCCTTGATTCAGAAATTTTAGAATTGCTGAGCTTTGCTGCGATTATTTTGGCTGTCCTTTTGTGGGCTAAATGTGTCGAGAAAGCTCCTTTAGATGGCCTTGGATTAACGAAACAAGGGGCTGTTACCTCTTTCCTAAAAGGCTGGTTCTGGGGAGGAGCCATGCTTTGCAGCTGTGTCGTCTTAATGCTTTGGACTGGCAGTGCCCGGTTGACAGGAACGGATTTTTCGCAGGAAACACTTGGCAGATTCCTACTCTTGCTCTTGGCTTGGTCTATCCAAGGAACCGCTGAAGAAGTCCTTTGCCGAGGGTGGCTGTTTACATCGCTGGCGACTCGTTATTCCAAATGGATAGCGATTCTGATTTCTGCAGTTTTTTTCACAGCCATGCATTTGGGAAATGACGGGATTGAGTTCATTCCCCTTCTGGATCTCTTTTGTTTCGGAGTCTTGGGGTGCTTGGTGATGATGAAGACGAAAAATTTATGGGTCATTAGTGGCTTGCATGCGGCTTGGAATTGCTTCCAGGGCAATGTCTTTGCGTTTCCAGTCAGTGGTACCAATGTAGGATCTGCTTTTATTCAAGTCAGTCCTCAGGGACCTGATTGGCTGTCAGGAGGTGCTTTTGGTGTTGAAGGCAGTGTCATTAGTGTGCTGGTCCAAACCGTTTTAATAGTGATTATCAGCTATCAATTGTTTGGCCCCAAGGCGACTGAATCGCTCTGAGAAACTCTTCTAAAAAATAAAGCCCTGTCTCTATGCGTTATATCAAGGAGACAGGCTTTTTTAATCAGATCAGAAAGTGATGTAAACGTTTAGGACTTGTATCCATAGGTGAGATTGCCAACTCCTCTGTTCTGCTTAGTTTTTCGTCGATAGATTTTTGGACATATGCCTCGGATACCTTCAAAACTCTGCCGAGAATGGGCCAAATGTTGCAATCTTCATTAAAACATCTTCACACATACAGGTTCTTAACAATGGCATTGTCATTGTAAGGCTTAAAGGACTCTACGAAGTAGCTCCTAAAAAAGCAATCCAGATAGGGTGCCAATATCGATTTCGGCTTAGCCAGCTACTGCTGAAGATGGCTTAAAAATAGAGAAGCTCTTTAGGAGTGTTGGTGAAAAGGTCAAAGCCATTCTTGGTCACAACACCGCAGTCTTCGATACGAACACCAACCTTCCCAGGAATATAGATGCCGGGTTCGACAGAGAAAGCCATGCCCTCTTCAAGGACAAGGTCGTTACCTGCCATAATAGAAGGAAACTCATGGACACTCATACCGATACCGTGGCCGAGACGATGGTTGAAATACTCTCCGTAACCTGCTTTGGCAATGACATTGCGAGCTGCAGCATCGACCTCAGCAGCTGTGACCCCTGGCTTGATAAAGTCAATAGCAGTTAACTGGGCCTCTAAACAGAGCTGATAGATGTCCTTTTTAAACGCGTCAGGTTGACCAACCGCAACGGTCCGTGTCATATCTGACATGTAGCCATTGTTCTCGGTTCCAAGGTCAAAGAGGAGCAGGGCATTATTCTGGATCATATTCGCCCCGGGAATGCCATGAGGATCAGCTGCATTTTCAGCAGATAACACCATGGTATCAAAGCTCATCTTCTTGACACCCAACTTTTTCATGCCGAATTCAATCTCAGTGATCAGGTCATTTTCGGTCTTATCTAGGGAAATCGCCTCAAAGCCGATTTGGACAGCCTTATCTGCAAAGCTACCGGCATACTTGAGCTTGGCAATCTCATCGGCTGATTTGATCAATTTCAGGCGATTGATGAAGGGGGTTAGATCTTCAAAAGAGTTATCAAAGACTTGTTTCAGGCCTTGATAGCGTGTCAGGTTAAGGCTATCAAACTCTGCTAAAATAGGACCTGAAACAGCAGGAAGTTTAGCTTTGAGCTTAGCCCAAGGGTTCTCGGCATCCTGATAACCGACCACCTCAAAATCTAGGATGCGCTTAGCGCTATTGACTTCCATGGCTGGAAGGAAAAGAAGAGGGGCTCTATCTCGAAAGACAAAGAGAAAGAGATGGCGCTCATGGGGGTCACTGTAAAAACCAGTCAGATAATTGATGGAAACAGGGTCAGAAAAGAGGGCTAGCCCTGCTTCTTGCTCATTGAGGTATTGGCTAACGGATTGTATTTTGGACATAACATACCAACTTTCTAAGCTTTATTTTAGATTAAATGAGATCCTGTCTTCTATTTTTTCAAAAAAACAGTGAAAAATCAAGAAGAAAGAGCGTTTTCACTTGAAAGACTTTTTACAAAATGGTAAACTTAAAGATAGAATGTAAGCGCCATTTTCAAACAGAAAGGATATAACATATGTTAAATACAGATGAAACTGTCACCATTTATGACGTTGCTCGTGAAGCGGGTGTTTCGATGGCAACTGTCAGCCGTGTTGTTAACGGCAACAAAAATGTCAAGGAGAATACCCGTAAGAAGGTTCTTGATGTCATCGAGCGCCTAGACTATCGTCCAAATGCGGTAGCGCGTGGACTGGCCAGCAAGAAAACGACGACAGTTGGGGTCGTTATTCCTAATATTGCCAACGCTTATTTCTCAACTTTGGCGCAAGGGATTGACGACATTGCTGAGATGTATAAGTACAATATCATTATCGCTAATAGCGATGAAAATGATGACAAGGAAGTGAACGTTGTTAATAGCCTCTTTGCCAAGCAGGTGGATGGGATTATTTTCATGGGCTATCACTTGACCGATAAGGTGCGGGCAGAGTTTTCGCGGTCTCGTAAACCAGTCGTTCTGGCAGGGACAGTGGACTTGGATCGCCAACTGCCAAGTGTCAATATTGACTATCAGACAGCGACTGCCGATGCCGTTAAGTTGCTAGCTAAGCGCAATGACAAAATTGCCTTTGTCTCTGGGCCATTGCTTGACGAGATCAACGGTAAATTGCGACTCAAAGGGTACAAAGAAGGACTCAAGGCTAGCGACATCGCCTTCAATGAAGGGTTGGTCTTTGAAGCCAAGTATAAATACCAAGAAGGCTACGCCTTGGCAGAGCGCATCCTTAAATCTGGGGCAACTGCTGCGATTGTAGCAGAAGATGAGATTGCAGTCGGTCTTCTGAACGGGATTGAAGATGCAGGCGTCAAGGTTCCTGAACAGTTTGAAATCATCACCAGCAACGATTCGACAGTGACTAAGTTTGCCCGTCCAAACCTAACATCTATCAGCCAGCCGATTTATGACATTGGGGCGATTGCCATGCGGATGCTGACCAAAATCATGCTCAAGGAAGAGTTGGAAGACCGTGAAGTATTCCTTAATCATAGCATTGCAGAGCGTCGGTCAACTAGATAGTTCGTCTTAGGAAATGGAGGGTAAAACGTTTTCTACCTCGTTTTTGCTTATTTTTCTATTATTTTAGAACATCTTGCTTGATAAATAACGAACAATGATAGCCTTAAAGTTGTTTGAGGTTCTGAATTGTTCGTTTTTATAATGTTGCTATACCATAAAACAGGGTGAAAGAAAATAATTAACAGGAGCAATGGTTGTATAAAATATAATAGAATACCATTTTTTACTGCTCATAAAAGCTTTTCGAGCGCATAAACAGGTTATTGTTTTGAATAATGTTTCATTTTTTAGAGAAGACTCAAAAAGAGAGGGATTTTGTTTTTTTACAAGGAAATAAGGAATAGATTTAAAAACCGAAAGTTGTTGAAATACCAGTGTTATGGCACCAAAATACTTGACAAAAACTCGGGGGGGGGGGGTAGAATATTATAGGGAATACTATTCCTTAAATGATATAAAAAATATGGGAGAATTTATGCGACATAATTCATCGGCACAGTCTGGTAAAAGATTGCGCTTTTCTATTCGTAAGTTTAAAGCCGGAGTGGCTTCAGTAGCGATTGCGGCGTTTTGGATGACAGGAGGCACTGTAGCAGCAAGCGAGAACATTGAAGCTCCGGTTACAGAGATCAGTCCTGAGGCGGGGACTGAAGCTGAGGTAGTGGAACCAGTTGCACAGCCTGTGGCTAACGTTCCTAATAATAACACCGGCGTATTTTTAGGGATTGCACCAGTTAAGTATGATGTGACTTATACAGATGTGGAAACGACTCAAGTCGTCCATCGTGAGCAACGCGAACAGAGAGTTGAAGCAAAATATGGTGAGACTGTTGCCAATGTTCAAGCAACAGTTATCGCAGATACGACTAGTATCCCAGGCGATCAGCGCTATGACTTGGCACCTGGTCAGGACAAGTCCGTAACCCATACCTTATCAGAGGTTGGTTACCTCGTTGACTTCAAGGTTGTCAAGGCAAAAGAAGCTCAACCAGTGGTGCCAACTGACTCAAACGCGACAAAAGGTGTGACAGCGGAAGCTAAAATGCCAGTGACTGAAGTTGATGGTGTTGCCATGAACAACGTGCCAACAACAGGTTATACGACAGAAAGTCCTGTTGTGACTAACATGAACGGCACCAATAAGACTGTTTATCATGATAATACCAAACAAACGTTTGCTGTTATCGATGTTAGCAGCAAAGGGGACTACTATACCGCCGGAGTTCCAGGTGAAATTTACTTTGATAGTAATGGGAACTACAGTAAGCGTTCTGGAAGAGGTTTTACACAAATCCATCAAATCGCTTTCAGTACAGAAAAAGATGGATCTGGTGCTGTTTATGCTGGCTTTTATGATGCGAATGGGAAGCTTATCAAGACGGATAAGTTTGAAGCCAATAAGCCACAAAGCAAAACCTATGGTGAATACACCATCAACTACAACTTCTCAAAAGACTCTAAAGGGAATCTAAAACCGATTTTAGGGGTTGCTGGGAAAGACCCACAAGGCTTCTTCAACGAACTCTATACGAACTATGAAACTGCCTTGAGCAATATTACGAAAAATAAGTACATCGGCTACGGCTGGTTCGTGCCGACGTTGATCAAAAAGGAAACCGACTATGTCGTTGATGGCACAAAAGAAGTCATTGCGACTGTGACACAGACCGATTTGTCTGGAACAAAATTTAAAACAGAGGCTCCTAAAAAAATTGTAGCCAATGGCAAAACCTATGAACTGATTCCAAATAAATCTGTGAACGTTACCGGAACGTTGAGCCCATTTGTTAATAAAGGTGATGAGCTTGTTGTTGGTACTGACTTAGGCTACATGATTCACTACAAAATGTTAGATGATAAAGGGACTCTCCAGTGGACCTTATTGGATCCAAATGGTAAGCAAGCCCCTCAAGCTAGACGTGAAAACAAGCCTACTACAGGGACAATTACACCAGGAAAAGTTGATCATGCCCCTGTTAATATTAGCCGTTCAACAGGTACAATTGAGACGACTGATGTCACAACGTTCTACATCAGTAACCCGTATTTCAAGGGCGGTAAGACAACTTACTATTATAAAGAAGTTGGACCTGCTAAAGAGTTGCCTAAGACAGGTGACGTTAATGTTCACTATCACATTGTTGATAAAGAAGGGACTATTCTGACTCCGAATGCTGTACCAAAAGAGACGGTTGTTTCAGAGGCAGCAGCGGGTAGCAATTATGACGCAACTTCTAAGAAAAAATCAGAAATCAAGCTAAATGAAAAGACCTATACTTTAGTCACGCCCGAAACAAGTGAAAAACCTTACACAGATGGAGCTTCTGAAAAAGGTCAAGTAGAAGCTGATAAGACCAAGGTTGTGAACTATTACTATGTTGAGCAACCGACAACTGGTAACGTTGAAGTGAAATACTTCGCTCTTGAAAACGGTAAATCTACACCATTGTCTGGTACTGCTGAAGGCCTCAAAGATAAGACAACTGTTAATACCGTTGAAGTGGATACAAAAGATGGAAAAGAAGGCGACAAGTACGATACCAAAGACCTTCGTCCGACTAGTATCACAGATTCTAATGGTGTGAAATGGGTCTTATCAACGGATGATACAGGTGGTGATGACGAAGAGGGACTTGTAGAAGCTGGTAAGACAAAAGTTGTAGAGTATTACTATACTAAGGAACCGGCTAAAACGGGTTCTGTTGTCATTAACTATGTCGATGTAGACGGGAATGTGCTTCAGCCTCAGCATACAGATACCAAGGACGCTCCAGTAGGGAATGATTATAACGCAGCAGAGGGTAACGAGAAGCCATCGAAGATTGAAAAGGATGGCAAGACCTATGTTCTAGCCCCAGCAGGTAATTACGCTATTGGTGAGGTAAGAGATGATAGTAGCCTTCACGCTACTACGCAAGATGCGTATAAGGCGGCTGTTGATACTGTTGAAGGAAAAATTATTCCTGGACAACGAGCAGTTACCTACGTCTACAAACTCGAAGACGAACCAGAAGCACCAAAACCAACTGGTAATGTGACTGTAGAGCACATCACAACAACAGGTGAAGTGTTGAAACCAGAAGCGCCAGTCTTCAGTGAAAATCAACCTGTTGGCACAACCTACACGACTCAAAATGAAACAGAGTTGACTGGTAAAGACGGTAAAGTTTATGTCTTTAAAGAGCATAAGTCAGACTCAGCACCAACCACAGGTACTGTTACAGAAGGCCCACAAAAGGTTGTTTACGTTTATGAATTGAAGCCAGAAGCACCAAAACCAACTGGTAACGTGACTGTAGAGCACATCACAACAACAGGTGAAGTGTTGAAACCAGAAGCGCCAGTCTTCAGTGAAAATCAACCTGTTGGCACAACCTACACGACTCAAAATGAAACAGAGTTGACTGGTAAAGACGGTAAAGTTTATGTCTTCAAAGAGCATAAGTCAGACTCAGCACCAACAACAGGTACTGTTACAGAAGGCCCACAAAAGGTTGTTTACGTTTATGAATTGAAGCCAGAAGCACCACAACCAACTGGTAACGTGACTGTAGAGCACATCACAACAACTGGTGAAGTATTGAAACCAGAAGCGCCAGTCTTCAGTGAAAATCAACCTGTTGGCACAACCTACACGACTCAAAATGAAACAGAGTTGACTGGTAAAGACGGTAAAGTTTATGTCTTCAAAGAGCATAAGTCAGACTCAGCACCAACAACAGGTACTGTTACAGAAGGTCCTCAGAAGGTTGTTTACGTTTATGAATTGAAGCCAGAAGCACCAAAACCAACTGGTAATGTGACTGTTGAACACATCACAACAACTGGTGAAGTGTTGAAACCAGAAGCGCCAGTTAAGACAAACGAGCCAACAGGTACGCCATACGAGACCAAGCCAGAAGACAAGATTGTCACTGAAGATGGCCGTACGTTTGTCTACAAGGAAGTTAAGGAAAATTCAGCACCTCCTACAGGAACAGTTACTGAAACACCACAAAAAGTCACTTACGTCTACGAAGAAGTGAAAGGTTCAGTCACCGTTGAACACATCACAACAACTGGTGAAGTGTTGAAACCAGAAACGCCAGTTAAGACAAACGAGCCAACAGGTACACCATACGAGACCAAGCCAGAAGACAAGATTGTCACTGAAGATGGCCGTACGTTTGTCTACAAGGAAGTGAAGCAGGATTCAGCACCTCCTACAGGAACCGTTACTGAAACACCACAAAAAGTCACTTACGTCTATGAAGAGGTGAAGGGTGATGTTAAGGTTCACTACGTGAATGAAGCCGGTGAAACCATCAAGACATCTGTTGTGGATACGCCAGAAAGCCCAACAGGCACAAGCTATAACACCGCAGATGATAACAAGCCAAACCGCATCACGACAGCAGACGGCAAGGTTTATGAGTATGTTCGTGTGCAAGAGGGCTCAGCTCCTGAAGAAGGTAAGGTCGTTGAAGGCACAACTAACGTGACTTACGTTTACCGTGAAGTGAAACAACCTGTTACACCGACACCTTCGACTCCTAATCGTCCGGGTCAACCAAAACCATCAACTCCAAAGGTTCCAGGAACACCAACCCCTTCAGTGCCAACAGAGCCAGGAACACCAACGTCTCCGAAAGAGCCGAGCCAACCTACTGTTGGGAATGAAGCAACAGAACCAGTTAAAACAGTAGCTCAACTACCTAAGACAGGTCAGGAAGAGTCTGGTTTAGCACTAGTCGGTGCAGGAGTTCTAGCCCTTTTGGGACTTGCAGGTTTGAAACGTCGTAAGGAAGACTAAGCAAGTTAGACTGATAGACTAACTACAAACAATAAAACTCTTTTAACCGGGGAGCTATGATTCCTGCAGTGGGCGCCCCGCTGCAGGAATTTTGTTTAGAAGGCTTCAAATAGCATAAAAATAGTGGCTAGTTTTTCTGAAATCCTTTTAGGAGACGGATTTTAAACCTAGTCCTATTGTATGCCAGGCATTTCTTTATGACTAAGGGTTTTATCAGAATATTCATCTAGGTAGAAATACCTTACAAACGATATTTTACGAGGATTAAACAGTATGAAAAAGACTAGAAAAGGTTTAAGACTTCTGGGGATTTTGTTAGCTGTTTGGGTAACTTTGTTCGCCATATCAAGTCAAACAGGTGCCTTGGATCAAAGCTACAGGGCCTATGACATGTCTCAAAAACGGAAAGTAGAGAATGGGAATGGTATTTTAGATGCGCTCTGGGCGCTTTGCATCAATGATAATAAGCAAAGTCCCGGAGAGGCTGGTGGAAAACCAACGACCGGATACTCAAAAATTGATAATGTTTCCATTAACGAGCATAATGCAAACGCTCAATTTAGTGTTTCTTCAGATACCTACCAGCAGGTTAAGCGTCTTCTTTGGTATTATGCCAATAACCAAGATGTGGCTTATGCGGTTGTTCAGAATGAGTATTACCACTTGATTGGTGTCAAAAATAAGGATACTAATTGGGGAAATGGGACAGCTTTACAAGCTCAAAAAGAAGCGCTCCGCCAAGCTATTAATGATCCGTCTAAGGATGCTGAAATTGACAATCGTATGGAAGTGATTGTCTACAAGCATTCTGGTGCGAAACAAAACTTGATCACTGTCCGTATCAAGGAAGAAGAAGTAACCACAACGACTACCACGACAACGACCACTACAGAGTCGAGCACATCAAGCACTAGTTCGACTACTGCATCTACAGAATCGAGTACATCAAGCACCAGTTTAACCACTGCGTCTACAGAATCGACTACTCCTTCAACAACATCAAGCACAACCACAACTCCAGAAACACCGAAGCATGAGATCCTGATCAGCAAGACAGATCTAGGTGGCGAGGAGATTGCTGGTGCTAAGATTGTGATTACTAAGGACGGCAAGGAAGTAGCGTCATGGACTTCAGAAGCAGGTAAGACTCGTAAGCTTGTCCTTGAGGCCGGCGAGTATGTCTTCCATGAAGAAGTCGCTCCAAAAGGCTATCTGAAAGTAACCGACATTACCTTCCTGGTGAATGAAGACGGTTCAGTAACTGTTAAGACAGATACAACAACAGCTCATGCTTCTAAGACAGACGGCAATAAGTTGACCGTTATCGATGAGGCAGATGTCCCAGCGACTACCAGCACCACTGTGTCTACAGAGTCAAGCACATCAAGCACTAGTGAAACCAGTGTGTCTACAGAGTCAAGCACATCAAGCACCAGTTCAACCAGTGCGTCTACAGAGTCGAGCACTCCTTCAACAACATCAAGCACAACCACAACTCCAGAAACACCGAAGCATGAGATCCTGATCAGCAAGACAGATCTAGGTGGCGAGGAGATTGCTGGTGCTAAGATTGTGATTACTAAGGACGGTAAGGAAGTAGCGTCATGGACTTCAGAAGCAGGTAAGACTCGTAAGCTTGTCCTTGAGGCCGGCGAGTATGTCTTCCATGAAGAAGTCGCTCCAAAAGGCTATCTGAAAGTAACCGACATTACCTTCCTGGTGAATGAAGACGGTTCGGTGACAGTGACAACAGACACAACAACAGCCCATGCTTCTAAAGTTGATGGGAACAAGTTGACGGTTGTTGATGAAGCGGAAACGACAACGACTACGACAGTTTCTACTGAGTCAACCACCCCAAGCACAAGTGCAACCAGTGCGTCCACAGAATCAAGCACATCAAGCACCAGTGAAACCAGTGCATCTACAGAGTCGACTACTCCTTCAACAACATCAAGCACAACCACAACTCCAGAAACACCGAAGCATGAGATCCTGATCAGCAAGACAGATCTAGGTGGCGAGGAGATTGCTGGTGCTAAGATTGTGGTTACTAAGGACGGTAAGGAAGTAGCGTCATGGACTTCAGAAGCAGGTAAGACTCGTAAGCTTGTCCTTGAGGCCGGCGAGTATGTCTTCCATGAAGAAGTCGCTCCCAAAGGCTATCTGAAAGTGACCGACATTACCTTCCTGGTGAATGAAGACGGTTCAGTAACTGTTAAGACAGATACAACAACAGCTCATAGCTCTAAAACAGATGGCAATAAATTGGCCGTTATCGACGAAGCAGAGAAGTCAATGGGGACCACCTTGACAGGTCCTAATGGTGCTAAGGAAGTTGACCTTGGCACGATCAAGTTGACTGATACCATTGCTTACAAGAACTTCCCAGTGGGTGATACCATTACCTTCAAGGGTGAGTTGATTGATAAGTCAACAGGTAAGGTCGTTGCGACAGCCGAAAGCACTCAAACCATTACAGATTCTAACGGTACTGCCACAGTTGTCTTCGAGTTTGACACTCGTAAGTACGCAGGCAAGGACTTGGTAGCCTTCGAAACAGCTTACGATGCGTCAGGCAGAATCATCGCTGAGCACAAGGACATCAACGATAAGGGCCAAACGGTTAAAGTGAAGGAAGAGCCAAAACGTTCCATGGGGACCACCTTGACAGGTCTTAAGGGTGCTAAGGAAGTTGACCTTGGCACGATCAAGTTGACTGATACCATTACTTATAAGAACTTCCCAGTAGGCGAGAAAATTACCTTCAAGGGTGAGTTGATCGATAAGTCAACAGGTAAGGTCGTTGCGACAGCCGAAAGCACTCAAACCATTGCAGATTCTAACGGTACTGCCACAGTTGTCTTCGAGTTTGACACTCGTAAGTACGCAGGCAAGGACTTGGTAGCCTTCGAAACAGCTTACGATGCGTCAGGCAGAATCATCGCTGAGCACAAGGACATCAACGACAAGGGGCAAACCGTTAAGGTTAAAGAGGAGCCAAATGGATCAACAAATCCACCGAAAGGATCTAAGTCAGGATCATCTGGCAAGAGAACACTACCAAGTACGGGAACCAAGCATATCGTTCTGTTAGAGACTATCGGCTTGGTGGTTGGTTTAGGTTTGGCTACGGTCAATTTAAGAAAATCTAGAGATTACTAGAGATTAAATATCTGTAGCTTGACTAAGATGAAAGAAAGAGATGAATTTTGAGCTTGAAACATCAAGTTAGAAATTCACTCTTTTTTAGTTGATTAGCAAGATATTATTAAACCCTATTTGAGTTTTTTTTAGGAAAGAGCTATAATTAAAGCATGAAGATTTTACTGTATTTAGAAGGGGAGAAGCTGATTTCGAAGTCTGGCATCGGACGGGCGATTAAGCATCAGGAAAAGGCGCTCACCTTGGCGGGCATTGACTATACAACGGATCCCAAGGACGATTATGACATGGTTCATATCAATACCTATGGCTTTAAGAGCCTGCGACTCTTGCGACAGGCTAAGAGGCAGGGAAAAAAAGTCATTGTCCACGCCCATTCAACCAAGGAAGACTTTGAGAATTCTTTTAAAGGCTCAAATTTGCTAGCGCCGATGGTCAAGAACTACCTGACCTTCTTTTACCAGCAGGCGGATTTCATCATCACACCGACTCCTTATTCAGCAAGTTTATTGAAAGGCTATGGGATCACGCGGCCGATTGCGCCGGTGTCGAACGGGATCGATTTGGGGCGCTATCAGCCAGATCTGGAAAAAGAGCAGGCCTTTCGCCAGTATTTTGATTTGCAGCCTGAAGATCGGGTTGTAATCAGTGCAGGGCTTTATTTTAAGCGCAAGGGGATTATAGATTTTGTCAAGGTAGCCGAGCAAATGCCCCATGTGCGCTTCATTTGGTTCGGTCAGATTAACAAGCTTCTTATCCCTCAGGATATTGTTGACTTGGTTGAAAAAAATCATCCAGCCAATGTTAGTTTTCCAGGCTATATCAAGGGGCCTGTCTTTGAAGGGGCCATGAGCGGCGCAGATGCCTTTTTCTTCCCATCCTACGAAGAGACAGAAGGAATCGTGGTTTTAGAAGCGCTAGCCAGTCGCCAGCACGTTCTAGTCAGAGATATCCCTGTATATGATGGGTGGTTAGACAGTGTTTCGGTTGTTAAGGGCAATAGCAATCAAGAATTTGTGTCTGCGTTAGACGATATTTTAGCAGGGAAAATAGATAAAAGAGAGGCTGGTTACAAAGTAGCAGAGAATCGTTCGATTGAGGCTGTTGCTCAAGAATTGGCCAAAATTTACAAGAAAGTAATGGAATAAGCATGCGGATTGGAATTTTTACAGATACTTATTTTCCACAGGTATCAGGTGTTGCAACCTCCATTAAAACCCTTAAAAAAGAGTTGGAGAAGCTAGGGCATCGGGTTTTTATTTTCACAACGACAGATAAGGACGTCAACCGTTATGAGGATTGGCAGATTATTCGTATCCCTAGTGTGCCCTTTTTTGCCTTTAAGGACCGACGGATTGCCTATGCTGGTTTTAGCGATGCGGTGAAATTGGCAGAGCGTTACCATTTAGATATCATCCATACCCAGACAGAGTTTAGCCTAGGACTTTTGGGGAAAATGATTGCGCGTGAACTGAAAATTCCTGTGATTCACACCTATCATACCAATTACGAGGACTATGTGCATTACATTGCCAAGGGAAGAGTGATTCGACCTGGCATGGTTAAATACATTATTCGGTCTTATTGCAGTTATATTGATGGGGTCATTTGCCCGAGTCAGATTGTCGAAGGGACTCTGACAGATTATAAGGTGACTGCGCCTAAGCGGGTGATTCCGACAGGCATTGATTTGGAAAAATTCCGTCGGCCAGAGTTGTCGAAACAGGACATGGTTGAGCTGAGAGAAAAATTGGGCATTTCAGGGGACACCTGCATGTTGCTCAGCCTCTCGCGGGTTTCCTATGAGAAAAATATCCAGGCCTTGATCCATGCCTTGCCACAAGTCCTAGAACAGGGGATAAATGTCAAGTTGGTCATTGCTGGTGACGGTCCGCATTTGCCTCAGCTCAAGCAATTAGCCAGTGATTTGGAATTGACAGACCATGTGATTTTTACAGGGATGATTGCCCCTAGCGAGACAGCTCTTTATTATAAGGCAGCGGATTTCTTTGTGTCGGCGTCAACCTCAGAGACCCAAGGCCTGACCTATCTGGAAGCTTTAGCATCGGGCACACCAGTTATTGCCCATGATAACCCTTACCTATCCAGTGTGATTTCGGACAAGATGTTTGGCACGCTTTACCGTTATGAAAAAGATTTGGCCGAAGCCATCTGCGATGCTATTATGGCGACACCGGCCATGACAAAAGATGCTCTGGCTAATAAACTTTATGAGATTTCAGCGGAAAACTTTGGCCGTCAAGTAGCAGACTTCTACCTGGAAATGGTTCTAGCTCACGATCAGAGAATGGCTGATGGGGAGTTATCCCCAATTCCTGTTGTGATGGCGCGAAAGGCCACGCAAACAGGTCTCCTCATTGCCCGCAAGGGTGTCTATCTGCCAAAGAGAATCATTGTCAAATCAACTGTTCGTTCGAGAAGGTATTTGCGAGATTTGAGCAGACGCTACCGAGATAGTGAGGATCAGAAGTGATAGCTAAAGCTAAAATGATATAAAAAATAGTTTTTCCCCTTGAAAAACTTGCCCACTTAAGCTACAATAGAAAAGAAGACATGTGTCCCTAGACCTTCCTTTGAGAGAGTGCTCGGTTGGTGAGAGAGCATAGGGAGCTAGATGGCATACTCCTTCCTTGATTTTATGCCAACATAAAAGGGTGGTTCCCTTATCGCCAAACATGAGGTTCATGGCTCTTTGTCATGGATAAATGAAGGTGGAACCACGTTACGACGTCCTTTTGCGAGGGCGTCGTTTTATGTTTTGATGGTTTCTAAAGGAGCGTGGCACGGTAGCTCAAATAGTTTGGGGGACTATTTGAGGAATCCCAAGCGTTTCATGACGACATCTTCATGCGATGACGAAACCATCATCCAGTGGTTCTCACTTCGTTCACCTCTTGGCAAGGCAATAAAATTTGCTCTAGTTAAGGCCAGAAAGTGAGCGAAACAATCCCAACCGATACTCTCCGCTGTGGTGCTAGTTCGCAAGTGAAAAGGCCTCGGACGTTTCACTTAGTCAGGGAGATTGATGAGATTTAGTTCTTGATGTTTCTTAGCAGTCGTTAGACTGACAAATTAGAATATCCTAGAGCTAAACGCTATCAAGCTCACAACGGCGACACCACTTAGGGAGGGTGTCAAAAACTAAAAATAAATTATATAAAATATAGAAAGGAACTGAAGGGACGTCACTCGTATTCATTCTAACTGAATACGGGCTACGGACGGCGGAAAAAAGATAAATCTCCCTAGAAGCTAGCTTCTGCGGTTGATTTCCTATTTTTCTCTAGTCCGCTTAACGCCCTTTATATCTTAAACGATGATTAAAATCACTTTCCCAGACGGTGCGGTGCGTGAATACGCCAAAGGCACCACAACCTATGACATTGCCCATGCCATCAGCCCAGGTTTGGCTAAGAAGGCCTTGGCTGGTAAGCTTAACGGCAATTTGATTGACACCACTCGTCAGATTGAAGAAGATGGTTCGCTTGAAATCGTCACGGCTGACCACGAGGACGCCTTTGACCTGCTCCGCCATTCGGCAGCCCACGTTTTTGCCCAGGCAGCCCGTCGCCTTTTCCCTAATCTGCGTCTGGGTATCGGTCCTGCTATTGAAAATGGCTTCTACTATGACACCGACAATGGCGAAGGCAACCAGATTTCTAACGAGGACCTGGAAGCCATCGAAAAAGAAATGGCCAAGATTGTCCAAGAAAACCACATCTGTATCCGTGAGGAAATCACCAAAGAAGAAGCGCTGGAACTCTTTGCGGACGACCCTTACAAGCTAGAGTTGATTAACGAGCATGCGGACAAGGGCTTGACCGTTTACCGTCAAGGTGAATTTGTCGACCTCTGCCGTGGCCCACACGTGCCATCAACGGGCCGTGTTCAAGTCTTCAAGCTCCTCAATGTGGCGGGTGCCTACTGGCGTGGAAACTCTGACAATGCTATGATGCAGCGTGTCTACGGGACAGCTTGGTTTGACAAGAAAGACCTCAAGGCTTATCTGCAAATGCGTGAGGAAGCAAAAGAGCGTGACCACCGTAAACTCGGTAAAGAGCTGGACCTCTTCATGATTTCTCAAGAGGTTGGTCAGGGTCTGCCATTCTGGTTGCCAAATGGTGCGACCATCCGTCGTGAGCTGGAGCGTTATATTGTGGACAAGGAATTGGCATCTGGCTACCAGCACGTGTATACGCCACCGCTTGCCAGCGTTGAGCTTTACAAGACCTCTGGTCACTGGGATCACTACCACGAGGATATGTTCCCTGTCATGGACATGGGGGACGGCGAGGAGTTTGTCCTGCGCCCGATGAACTGCCCGCACCACATCCAAGTCTTCAAGCACCACGTGCATTCTTACCGTGAGTTGCCTATCCGCATCGCTGAAATCGGTATGATGCACCGCTACGAGAAATCAGGTGCCCTCTCTGGTCTCCAGCGGGTGCGTGAAATGTCCCTCAACGATGGTCACTTGTTCGTAACGCCAGAGCAGATTCAGGAAGAATTCCAAAAGGCTCTTCAGCTCATCATCGATGTTTATGAGGACTTTAACTTGACGGATTACCGTTTCCGTCTGTCCCTTCGTGACCCAGAGGACAAGGAGAAGTACTTTGATAACGACGAGATGTGGGAAAAAGCCCAAGGCATGCTCAAGGCTGCTCTTGATGAAATGGACGTGGCCTACTTTGAAGCCGAGGGTGAAGCAGCTTTCTACGGACCTAAGTTGGATATCCAGGTGAAGACTGCACTTGGTAACGAAGAAACCTTGTCAACCATCCAGTTGGACTTCCTTCTTCCTGAACGCTTTGACCTTAACTACATCGGTGCTGACGGCGAGATGCACCGTCCAGTCATGATTCACCGTGGGGTAATCTCGACCATGGAGCGCTTCACCGCTATCCTGATTGAGACCTACAAGGGGGCCTTCCCAACTTGGTTGGCTCCGCAACAGGTCACTGTTATCCCAATCTCTAACGAAGCCCATGTGGATTATGCTTGGGAAGTGGCCAAGGCCCTCAAGGACCGTGGCGTCCGAGCCGAGGTGGACGAGCGCAACGAGAAGATGCAATACAAGATTCGTCAGAGCCAGACCAGCAAGATTCCTTACCAGCTCATTGTCGGCGACAAGGAACAGGCAGACCGTGCCGTCAACGTCCGCCGTTATGGCAGCAAAGAGACGGAAACAGTCGCATTGGACAGCTTCGTGGAACATATCTTGGCTGATATTGCGAGAAAGTCGCGTCCACAGGACTAATATGAGTCCACAAGACTAATATGAGATATAGTGAAAGAGCCTGAGAAGGACTTGTCTCAGGCTCTTTTTAGCGTGTCGGCTGATAAGTCAGTGACGTACCGTGCTGTTCTAAGAAATCTACCAGTTCTTCATCAGGAATTTGACGGAGGTAGAGGTTGGTGCGGATGGTCTCGTCTTCTTCGCGGCAGGTGGAGAGGACAAGGTACTTGTCGTCAGGGTTAATGGTGATATGATTGGCCTTTGTTCGAGCATCCTTGCTGACTTCGGTCAACTGCTGGGCAAAGCTTTCCTTGCTTTCAAAGGAAGTCCGATAAAAACCAGTTGTTTCAGGGACAACAATAAAGAAGGCAGCTTCATAGTAATATTTACGTTCAGGGGTCTCTATAACGACATGGCGGTGCTGGTCAAAATAAGCCTGATCTTCGTAAAAATTGACATCGTTGAACATGCGGTGGTCAGGAACGGTGCTTCCTCTAGCGTGGCCAAAGAGCCAGGTCAAGCTGTTGTCGAAGGCCTTGGAATTCTCATAATCCATGAAAACTGTTCCTAGATAAGGGGAGTATTGACCATCAATGGTGTATTGGAGGTAGTGGCTGTTGTCAATCCCTTGAACGACAGGTTCATCGAGCATGGTCCCTGGCGCATAGACATAAGCGATCGTGTCCTTGTTGAGGGCAAGGAGGGGATCAAAGCGCGATTTGAGATAGGCTTTTTCCTCTTCTGAAACGGTATAAACCTTTTTAGGTGGCTCAGTCGAAGATGGCGTAGTGCTTGAAGAGCTTGTTTGGCTAGTGCTTGGCACGGTCTCTGCTGGCTTAGTCTGCAAGGCCTGTGTTCCTGTCCAAATCAGCCCCCCTAGTCCAAGAAGGATCAGCAGGCTTAACCACCATGGGAACTGTCTTTTACGGTGCTTTTGTGAGCGCTTCATGGATAATGTCCATTCTCCTTTGAGTAATTTTCTATATATTATAGCACAAATAGTGAAGAAATCCAGTAAGATGTCAGAAAATTTTTAATGTGTTTAAGGATTAACCGAAAGATCAATGAGAAACTTCAAACCAATGGTGCTATTTCTTGTTTGACTGTGTTGAATTTTGGAAAAATTAGCCAGAAAATGGTAGGATAAGAAAAAGGAGGAATTGCTATGACTTATCAATTGCCAAAGGTTTGGACGGCAGAGGACAGCGACCAAGGAAAATTTTCAGGGATCAACCGTCCGACAGCTGGGAGTCGTTTTGAGCAGAGCCTGCCAAAGGGTGAAGCCCCTTTTCAGGTTTATTCGCTAGGAACACCAAATGGAATCAAGGTGACCATTATGCTGGAAGAGCTATTGGAGTTGGGCTACGACCAAGCTGCTTATGACCTCTACCGCATTAGCATCATGGATGGGGACCAATTCGGAAGTGACTTCGTTGCCATCAATCCAAATTCTAAAATCCCAGCCATGCTGGATCAATCAGGGAATCAATCCTTGCGAGTCTTTGAGTCCTCAGCGATTTTGCTCTACTTAGCGGAGCGTTTCAAGGCCTTTTTACCAGAAAGTTTGGACAAGCGTACAGAAGTGCTCAATTGGCTTTTCTGGCAGACAGGAGCTGCTCCGTTTTTAGGAGGCGGTTTCGGACATTTCTTCCAATATGCTCCAGAGAAGTTTGAATACCCAATCAATCGCTTCACCATGGAAGCCAAACGTCAGCTGGATTTGTTGGATAAAGAACTCGCTAAAAAAGCTTATATTGCTGGTGAAGACTACACGATCGCTGACATAGCCATCTGGTCCTGGTACGGTCGCTTAGCCCAAGATGCCCTCTACCAAGGTGCTTATGAATTTCTTGACTTAGATAGCTACAAATCTCTCAAGGCCTGGTCTGATAAGATTGCAGCACGGCCAGCAGTCCAAAGAGGGTTGGAAGCTGAATATAAGGCTATTAAGGACTAACCAAAGCAAGCAAAAAGAGCTTAGTCATTCTGATCGAGTCAATCAGAGTCGCTAATCTCTTTTATTGTTATTATTTACCAAAAAATTTTTGCCAGAAGCCTTTTTTAGGGCTCTGAGGGGCTATTTCTGGTGTCTGAAGCAGTTCGGTGTAGTTGTTGCTCAAACCAATGCTTTCCCGATTGAGGGCATGGTCAGTATGCAGGACGATTCCGTAGGGTGACTGACTAGCCTCTTCGCTGACTAGGCTAAAAGGCAGGCTGATATCATGGGCCAAGCGCATGTAGTAGAGCTTTAGCCCATCGTCCAGCTGGCTGGACACTTTCAGGATCAGTGGTTGGATGTCTATCAAGAGTTTTTCTAAAATAGGTTTTAGCCCATTTTTAAGGCCTGGAAGCCCTGCTTCTTCGAAAGTGATGGCTAGGACGACACGTTCGCGATAGGTCCCCAAAAAGAGGCGTTGTTGGTCAGGGTTGAGGCGGTTTTCGCCACTTGCCTTTTGCAAAATGGTTTGATTAAGATCTGTCATTCTACTATTCTACCACAGAGCGTCAAAATTTTTGAGGAGCAAATTTGTAAATTGATTCACATATTTTTCGGATTCATCGTTTTGATCATTTAATGACTTGTTTTCAGGAGTTTTTTCAAATCTTGAGCTTTCACTTGAAGTTCTGCCTATTTTAAGGTATAATGAGTTTGTAAAAAAATTAACTCATAAGGAGAGTAAAACATGTCAATTATTACTGACGTTTACGCTCGCGAAGTCCTTGACTCACGCGGTAACCCAACTCTTGAAGTAGAAGTATACACTGAATCAGGTGCTTTTGGCCGTGGTATGGTACCATCAGGTGCGTCTACTGGTGAGCACGAAGCAGTTGAACTTCGTGATGGCGACAAGTCTCGTTACCTTGGTCTTGGGACACAAAAAGCTGTTGACAATGTGAACAACATTATTGCAGAAGCAATCATCGGCTTTGACGTTCGTGACCAACAAGGTATCGACCGTGCCATGATCGAACTTGACGGTACTCCAAATAAAGGAAAATTGGGAGCTAACGCTATTCTTGCAGTATCTATCGCTGCTGCGCGTGCGGCTGCTGACTACCTTGAAGTGCCACTTTACACTTACCTTGGTGGCTTCAACACTAAAGTATTGCCAACGCCAATGATGAACATCGTTAACGGTGGTTCTCACTCAGATGCGCCAATCGCCTTCCAAGAGTTCATGATCATGCCAGTTGGTGCGCCAACTTTCAAAGAAGCGCTTCGCTGGGGGGCTGAAATCTTCCATACTTTGAAGAAAATCTTGAAGTCACGTGGTTTGGTAACTGCTGTTGGTGACGAAGGTGGTTTTGCGCCTAAGTTCGAAGGAACTGAAGACGGTGTTGAAACAATCCTTGAAGCGATTGAAGCAGCTGGTTATGTACCAGGTAAAGATGTCTTCATCGCCTTCGACTGTGCTGCATCAGAATTCTACGACAAAGAGCGTGGTGTTTACGACTACACTAAATTTGAAGGTGAAGGCGCAGCTGTTCGTACATCTGAACAACAAATCGACTTCTTGGAAGAATTGGTTGACAAGTACCCTATCATCTCTATCGAAGATGGTATGGATGAAAACGACTGGGATGGTTGGAAAGCTCTTACAGCTCGTCTTGGCAAGAAGGTTCAATTGGTTGGTGACGACTTCTTCGTAACAAACACTGAATACCTTGCGCGTGGTATCCAAGAAGGTGCTGCTAACTCTATCCTTATCAAGGTTAACCAAATCGGTACTTTGACTGAAACCTTCGATGCTATTGAAATGGCTAAAGAAGCTGGCTACACTGCCGTTGTATCACACCGTTCAGGTGAAACAGAAGATTCAACAATCGCTGACATCGCTGTTGCAACAAACGCAGGCCAAATCAAGACTGGTTCATTGTCACGTACAGACCGTATCGCTAAGTACAACCAATTGCTTCGTATCGAAGATCAATTGGGCGAAATCGCTGAGTACCGCGGTTTGAAATCATTCTACAACTTGAAAAAATAAGCGAGTTGAAGAACAGTATTATCCCTGAACTCATAGAGTGAGGGAAATATGAGATGGAATCTGGCTGAGCTAGGTTCCTTCTTTTTATAATTTATGATTTAAAGTCTCATTCTTGTCAAGAGAAGCTGCGAGGCAGAGTGGGATCAATAGGATAACCTGTTAATTGTCACCTTATAGATGAGACGGGCTAGGTTTTAGGCACTAGTATAGAGAAAATGAAAGGAACTAATATGAACATCATTCCATATGATTCTAAGTACGAGAAGTCTTGGTTATATACCAAGGCGCTGAGTCATTTGTTTTCCCCATTTTTTGATGACATGTCTCGGGTTAAGGAAGAAATGAATACAGAGGTCTATGAAGACCAGTTGGATTTAATAGCAGTTGAAGGCGAACAGGTCTTGGGCCTACTTTGCATTAGCATTTACAAACCAGAATATAGCCGTAGCTATGCTTATTATCCCTGCGAGAAGGTCGCTTATTTTGAGAATCTAGCCGTTCATCCTGATTATCAAAATCAAGGCATTGCGTCAAAGCTTTGGGAGGTGGCAGATGCTTGGTTAAAAGAGCAAGAAGTCCAAGCCTTGGCTATCTTTACTCGGGATGGTGATGCTGCCAATCACCTCTATCAAAAGTGGGGAGGCCAGTTGGTTGCCGAAGACTACCTAGTGGTTGGGACACCTAAGGACCAGGAAGGATTTACCTTTGAGGTGTTAAGGGAAGAAAAACGTCTCAAGTTTTCAAGAGATGGGAAGGAAATCCCTTATTACCAACGGGAAGGGACTTATATCGTCTCGCAAAAGGAAAATCTAGAATTGTTTGATATTGATGCTGTCTGTCATGAGAAAACCTATATTAAGGTTTATGAAGCTCCTAATTATTAAAAGGGACTTTTGAAAATTCTAAGAATAGATTTTATTGAATTCTCTTGCAAGCTAGAAATCTTACTGATAAATTAGTGTAGTGATTTATGGAGAGGCTTTCTAGTCATTTTTGGCTTTGGGACTAGAATGTTTGGTTTTTAGGAAAATATTTGGATAAAACTCTCAAAAAGTTTGACAGCAACTCTGTTTGAACTTATAATGTTAGTCAATCATCAGAGAGATTTTAGAATTTTTTTAAAATATCAATTCCGAATATTCCGACACAGAATAGATGATTAAATTAAATAAGGAGATCTAGTATGGTATATCGAGACTTGGAACATTTATTAGAAGAGAATAGAGTTTTTTACCATTTTTCCCAGATTTCTAAGATTCCTAGACCTAGTTTCTTGGAAAAAGCAGTGAGTGATTATCTCTTTAATTGGGCAAAGGATAACCACTTGGAGGTTGTTCAAGATGAGAAATTCAATCTTCTGATTCGGAAACCAGCCAGTCCAGGTTATGGTGCTAAGCGTCCGATTATCCTTCAAGCCCATCTTGATATGGTTTGTGAAAAAGCTTCAGGTCATTCCCATGACTTCGAAATGGATCCGCTCCATTTGCAGTTGGATGAGGATATTCTTTCGACTGGTGGGCGAACAACACTTGGAGCCGACAATGGTATTGGGATTGCGATTGCCATGGCTATACTGGAAGATGAAGCCCTTGCTCACCCTCCTTTGGATGTTATTTTAACAACAGCTGAAGAAGAAGATATGAGCGGTGCTCTAGCCGTTGAACCATCCTGGTTTAGGACCAGCCGCATTATCAATCTCGATCATGCTAAAGATGACGAGATTGTCTTGGGAAGTAGTGGAGGTAAGGGTTGCGAGTTATCTATTGAGGCTAGCTTTAATCAACCGACTTCAGGTTTGGTTAGCTATCGCTTGACAGTTGACGGACTGACTGGCGGTCATTCAGGAGAGGACATTGATAAGGGACGAGCTCACGCGATTATGTTAATCGGGAGATTACTAGATGATTTACGGAGTCAATTTGATTTTGAAGTCGCAGATCCCAAAGGAGGAAATTTCCGTCTGGCCATTCCACGAGAGGCAACAGTAACTCTGGTTTTTGATCCTAAGGATTTGGAGGATATACGTGCTAAGATTGAAGCATTCAGAGAACAGATTAAAAAAGTCTACGAGGAAAGTGATCCTAACTTGGCTATGGACTTAGAAGCTGTCGCAATGCCAGAACGTATATTGTCTAAGGAAACTAGCCATCAGTTGATCGATGTGATTATGCTTTATCCAAATGGTATTTCGGATATGATCGGTTCACTAGGTGGAGTCGAGAGCTCTTGTAATCTAGGTGAGCTTTACTTGAAAGAGGGCCAGCTGATGTTTGTAGGGGAAATCAGATCGTCCTCGCCGGCCAATCGTCAGTTTATTTATCAGCAGATTTCGGTAATGGCTAAACGTATTGGCGGAAAGGTACGAGAGTTTGCAGCTTATCCAAGTTGGATTTATTGGCCACAATCAGAGCTTCGGTCTGTTGCCGAAAAAGTTTATCAAACGTTATTTGGGGATCAGATAAAGGCCTTAGTTCTCCATGCTGGCCTAGAATGTGGCTGCTTCTCTGATAAGATTGAGAATATGGAGGCCATTTCGATAGGCCCTAACAACAAGGATTTGCATGCTCCGACTGAACGACTCAGTGTCTCGTCTACGGATAAAATTTACCGTTACTTATTAGCGATTTTAAAACAATTAGATTAATTATTGGAGGAGGTGCTCTTATGCATCCAGCTATAGCATTTTTTACCTTAATGACTTTTTTGGCCATCGGTGAAGTGATTTCTGTTAAAACCAAAGCTATCGTCCCGTCGATTCTCATCTTTTTAATGCTTTTACTGGGATTGGTTTGGAGTGGACTTCTGCCGAAGGATGTGATAACTCTAGCAGGTTTTTCGGATGCTCTGACAGATGTGATCATGGTTATCATCGTAGTAAACATGGGGAGTTCGCTAAGTTTGTCTTCTCTTATTAAGGAGTGGAAAACAGTTTTAATTGGTATAGGGGCTATCATTGGGATTGCTGCGGTGGTCCTGCCTCTAGGAACATTGATTTATGGTTGGCAGACCGCTGTGACTGCAGCTCCACCAATTGCAGGAGGTTTTGTGGCCTCGTTTGAAATGTCACGTGCGGCTCTTGAAAAAGGTTTGCCACTCATGTCAACGATTGCTTTACTTCTCTTGGCTTTGCAAGAATTTCCTGTCTATTTCATTTTACCAAGCTTGCTAAGGTCTGAGGTTAACAGACGTCTAGAGTTATTCAGAAGCGGTAGGGGGCGACTCGATTTGTCTGCCAGTGAGGATAAGATTAAGCGCATTTTTCCGCCTATTCCAGAGAAATACTTGGATACAGCAACTTACCTAGCTCTCCTTGGATTAGTTGGTTTTATTGCGGTCCTAACGTCAGAATTGTCTGGTATGGTGTTTAGGAGTTTTGGAACAAACTTTAAAATTTCAGCAACTATTTTCGCCCTGCTGTACGGGATCCTTGCGGGTGAGATTGGTCTTTTAGAACGCAAATCCTTGCAAAAGGCCAATACCTTTGGTTTCTTCGTTGTTGCCTCACTCGTTGGTGTCATGGGAGGTTTGGTAAATAGCTCTGTTGAAGAAATTTTATCTTTGATTGTACCGATGATTGTCTTGATTGGCTTGGGAATTATCGGGATGGCCATTGGAGGAATTGTCGTTGGAAAAATGCTCAAGGTCAACTGGAAACTCTCGTTTGCTATTTCTTTAAACTGTCTAATCGGTTTTCCTGTTAATTTCCTGCTCTCCAATGAAGCTATCAATGTCTTGGCTGAGACAGAGGAAGAAAAGGAATATTTGACAAACACCTTGGTCCCGACCATGCTGGTTGGAGGCTTTACGACCGTTACGCTAGGTTCGGTCCTTTTCGCAGGGATTCTGACGAATTTTCTTTAAGAAGTGACAACTCTAAATGGACTGACAAAAGACCTATCAAACAAGTAGGTCTCAAGATAATCGCAACCTTGTCAAAAGATATTGGAACTGCGTTTTTACGGAGTGTTGAATAGAATCACCAGTGAAGCAACAAACAGGGAACTGTTGTTGTTTCTTTTTTTATTTCTTTGGGAGAATGAGGGATTTGGACTGAGGTCCCGATACTTTTACTTGGTGGATAATATACTAAAGTTGTCAGAACCGAGCCGGCTTGACTGACAGAGTGAGTTTCTGTTGCAACAAAGATAATCATATTTAGAATTTTTATTTGATAGGAAAGTTATGGTTTCGTTTTTCAAGCATTCTGATTCTCAAAAGTCAATTTTAATGAATAAAACCCGAATTTTAATGATGAAATCTTGAATTAATTCGGTTTTTTCTTTATAATAGAAAGGCATGAGTAAAACTCGCAGGTGAGATTCCTGCCATGTTTGATCGAGAAAGGACGGAAGTAGCTGCGCAGCTATTTCCAGGAGTAGACGTATGACATCTGTTGTTGTTGTTGGGACCCAGTGGGGGGATGAAGGCAAGGGGAAAATCACGGATTTCCTTTCGGCCAATGCGGAAGTGATCGCGCGTTATCAAGGCGGAGACAATGCTGGCCACACCATTGTTATTGATGGTTTCAAGTACAAGTTGCATCTGATTCCGTCGGGGATCTTCTTTCCGGAGAAGATTTCGGTGATTGGTAACGGCATGGTGGTCAATCCGAAGTCTTTGGTTAAGGAATTGGCTTACTTGCATGAAAACGGTGTGAGCACGGATAACCTGCGGATTTCTGACCGTGCCCATGTCATCTTGCCTTACCATATCAAGCTGGACCAGCTTCTGGAAGAGGCCAAGGGCGATAACAAGATCGGAACGACCATCAAGGGCATTGGCCCTGCCTATATGGATAAGGCGGCGCGTGTCGGGATTCGGATTGCCGACCTTTTGGACCGTAACATCTTCGCAGAGCGCCTGCGGATTAACCTGGCGGATAAAAACCGTCAATTCACTAAGCTCTATGAGTCAGATGAAATCAGCTTTGAAGAAATTTTTGAAGAATACTATGCCTACGGCCAGCAAATTAAGCAGTATGTGACCGATACGTCTGTCATTTTGAATGATGCGCTTGACCAAGGCAAACGGGTCCTCTTTGAAGGGGCCCAAGGGGTCATGTTGGATATTGACCAGGGAACTTACCCGTTTGTGACTTCTTCTAACCCAGTGGCTGGTGGGGTGACCATCGGTTCGGGTGTGGGTCCGAGCAAGATTGATAAGGTGGTTGGGGTCTGCAAGGCCTACACCAGCCGTGTTGGAGATGGGCCGTTCCCAACGGAGTTGTTCGATGAGATTGGTGATCGCATCCGAGAAGTCGGCAAGGAATATGGCACTACAACGGGTCGTCCACGCCGTGTTGGCTGGTTTGACTCCGTTGTCATGCGTCACAGTCGCCGTGTGTCAGGGATCACCAACCTCTGCCTTAACTCAATCGATGTCTTGTCAGGTCTTGAAACCCTTAAGATCTGTGTGGCCTACGACCTCGATGGGGAGCGGATTGACTACTATCCAGCCAGCCTTGAACAGCTCAAGCGCTGCAAGCCCATCTACGAAGAGCTGCCGGGCTGGTCTGAGGATATCACTGGGGCGCGAAGCCTTGATGACCTGCCTGAAAATGCCCGCAACTATGTCCGTCGGATCAGCGAGTTGACAGGCATTCGGATTTCGACCTTCTCGGTTGGCCCAGGCCGCGAGCAGACCAATATTTTGGAGTCTGTATGGTCTAGTTAAGCAACTTTGTCAAAAGTTTTTGAAGAGACTTAGTCATAACTGTTTAAAAAATCTTAGAATCGACATCTCGATATGTGATTCTAAGGTTTTTCTGATTCCAGTAGTGTCGCTCCTTTTTTGGAGTCTTAATTGATAATACTCTTTCAAAATCAAAATTAGATAGAATGAGTGATGGGCATATGTCCCTGTTACGTACCTTGGATATCGTAGGTGTCTTTTCGCTTCAATGCGACATGTGAAAAAGTAACTCATGGATACTTATTTTAGTACAAATCGAGTATCAAGTTAAATCGTCTAATTTTGATTTTAATTCAGTATAAAATGCTTATGCGCTCAAACCTTGAAATCAAAGACAAATGGAAATGCATTGATTTCTTGACAAGCAAGGGTGGGAGTGATAGACTAGATTGGACAAAGAGATGTTATCTTAAAGATTTAGAAAAGAGGTAGAGGAGTTTGCGTTTCAAACGTCAAGAAAGTCGGGCGATTCAACAGTTTATCTTGGGTGGATTAGCGCTCATTTGTGCAGGTCTTTTATACTTGGCAACGATTAAGCAGATATCTGAGTCTCAATTGCCAGCACCAAAACCGGTCGCTAAAACGGAGACAACAACCACAACGACTACAAGTAGTCAAACGGAAACATCATCGGAAACCACCACGACCCAGTCGTCGACGGAAATCCAGACAGAAACCAGTCAGGTCATTTATCAACCTCCAGTGACAGAGGCTCCTGTCACGGTCATTGTGCCAGCACCAGAAGTTCCAGTGGAGACGATCGTCGAGCAACCGATAGTACCGGCAGAACCAGAAGCTCCTGTTGAGGGAACAGTAGAGTAGAAAATATCTCAAAAAGTCTGAGTTCGATAAGCAGAGCTTCAGGCTTTTTTTGATGTGAGAGGCCATTAACTAAAAAACGCTGGCAAATTGACTTTGACTCGATTTAAGAAACAATCACACTTCCTTTTCTCATTTATGAGATGACACGGGCAAAAGGCATAGCGACTGTTGCAAGTAAATCAAAATACTCAGAGGTGTTTAAAAGTTCGGGTAATTTTTTTGGAGGGAATAGATAACAACAGCAATCCTATTAAGGTCAACTGACAGGAATCACTCGCTTTATTCCTTCTACCATGAAGATATGTCGATTTGAGAAAAGGTCACAATCTTTCTAATTACCTCAAATAAAGGGATAGCAGCTGTCAAGATTTGTGATATAATAAGGACTATGAGAATTGTATCTGGTAATTATGGGGGACGTCCCTTAAAGACCTTGGATGGTAAAACAACCAGGCCGACCTCGGATAAGGTGAGAGGCGCCATGTTCAATATGATTGGCCCCTACTTTGATGGCGGGCGGGTCTTGGACCTCTACGCTGGTAGCGGTGGTTTAGCCATCGAGGCAGTCTCTCGTGGCATGTCTCAGGCTGTTTTAGTCGAGAGAGACCGCAAGGCCCAAGCCATTATCGAAGCGAATATTGCCATGACAAGGGAAAAAGAGAAGTTCCAGCTTCTTAAGATGGAGGCCAACCAGGCTCTGGCTAGTCTGGAAGGTTCTTTTGATTTGGTTTTTTTGGATCCTCCCTATGCCAAAGAGGAGATTGTAAAAACCATTGAACTCTTGGAAGAAGGTCATCTGCTGAAGGAGGATGTCATGGTGGTCTGTGAGACAGACCAGGCTGTTGACCTGCCGGAGGAGATTGCTGGTTTGGGGATCTGGAAGCAAAAGCAGTATGGGATTTCCAAGGTGACTGTCTACATTTATTGATGGAGGCCTTATGCAAGTTTGGCTCATTTATGTCTTGTTTTTCTTGGTTTTGTTGGTCTTGCTTTACCTCCTGTGGCGACTGAATCGCTTGGAAGGTTTGCTCAGACGTTACAAGTGTAAGAACCAAGAAGGCGTCGGTGCCTTATCTAGGACGAGAAATCAGTTCTTTTTGCTTCTGGCCTTGATTCAGTTGCTCTACACGATGCTGGATTGGCAGCAAAATGGCCTGCAAACCGCTGATATTTACCGAGCGCTTCTATTGATTGGTCTACCTATGTATCTCTACTTTAGTCAGGACCGTGAGGATTAGAGAATGACTGTTTTAGATAATATGACGCTTTTGTTTTTAGCGGTAGTCCTCTGTTATAGCTTTTATCTCATTCATGGACAGGTGACAGGGAAATTTCCTAAGCCTCGATTCAAATGGAGCAGTCTGCTTTTTTTGGTGATCGCTGGGGGTTATCTTGTAGATGGGGTAACTTCTGGTTTTAGCTGGAAGATAGTTGCTAGAATCATTCTTAACGTTCTTTTTATGTATTTCATTTCAAGCAATCCGAGAGAAAGGAGATAGGTAGATGACCAGAAAAATTGGCCTTTTCACAGGCTCTTTTGATCCCGTGACTCTGGGGCACATGGATATTATTGAACGCGCCAGCCAGCTCTTTGACCAGCTTTGGGTCGGTGTCTTTTACAATCGCCATAAAAATGGCCTGGTTCCCATTGACCAGCGAGTAGAGTGGTTGAAGCAGTTGACCGCTCACCTTGGTAATGTTGAAGTGCTTGCTTCTACGGAGGAGTTGGTCGTCGAGGTGGCCAGGCGTCATCAGGTGACCCATCTGGTGCGTGGCCTGCGGGGGAGTCAGGATTTGGAGTATGAAGCGAGTTTTGATTTTTACAACCGCAATTTGGCGCCAGAACTTGAGACAATCTACCTGCTCGCCAAGCCAGAGTATAAGTATGTTAGTTCCAGTGGCGTGAGAGAATTATTGGCCTTTGAGGCGGATTTTTCAGCTTATGTCCCTGCCCTTGTTCAGAAAGAATTGGAGAAACAACGTGACCACTAAAGCCTTGACCAGCCGTCAAAAAGAACGGCGTATCATCATCAGTCTTGTCATTCTGCTTGCAACCCTGCTTGCTGCTTTTACGGTGCCTCTGCCATACTACGTTGAAAGTCCTGGGGGAGCTGAGGATGTCCGCCATGTTTTAACAGTGGATGGGGAGGAAGATCAGGCAGAAGGGTCCTATAATTTCACTTATATCACGATGGCGCCTGCTACCTTGGCCAGCCTTGTCTATGCTTGGGCAACGCCATTTACGGATATTTACAGCAAGGCCGAAGTGACCGGTGGGGCCAGCAATGATGACTTTATGCGAATCAACAACTTCTATATGCAAAGTTCGCAGCACATGGCTGAATACCAGGCCTTGACTCTGGCCGGTGAGGAGATCACCTTGGATTATCTGGGGGTCTATGTCCTACAAGTCATGGAAAATTCGACCTTCCAAGGGATTTTGAACATCGCGGATACAGTGACAGCCGTTAATGGCAAGACCTTCCAGTCGTCGGCGGAGCTGATTGACTATGTCTCCCAGCAAGAGCTTGAAAGCGATGTTGAAGTGACCTTTGAGTCCGATGGCCTGACCAGGACTGAAAAAGGCCAGATTATCAAGTTGGATAATGGAAAAAATGGAATTGGCATTGGTCTGACAGACCATACCGAGGTTTCCAGTTCCCATGATGTTGAGTTTATGACAGCTGGTATCGGTGGGCCGTCTGCTGGCCTCATGTTTACCCTCAGCATCTATACCCAGCTGGCTGACCCTGACCTGCGCGATGGTCGCATGATTGCAGGATCTGGTACCATCGAAAAAGATGGCAGGGTTGGCGATATCGGTGGTATTGATAAAAAGGTTGTTTCGGCGGCCAATAGCGGAGCAGAGATCTTTTTTGCACCAGACAACCCTATTGACAAGGAGATTTTGAAGGTCCACCCTGATGCCAAAACCAACTATGAAGAAGCCCTTGCAGCAGCTAAGACCATCAAGACAGACATGACAATCGTTCCCGTCAAGACTGTTCAAGATGCAATCGACTACCTGAAAAATAACTAATTCATCAAAAACTCAACTGGCAATGAGGGACAGGAGCTTGGGGAACCGAGGGCAACCTGTCCCTTTTGCCTATTCTTAGCGTTTGATACTCAAAGAAAATCAATCTAGCCTAGTAAAGGAAGCTGAGGACAGAACTGGTGTTCATCGAAGCCAGTTGACAAGGACTATCTTTGATTTTCAAAGCGTATGAGGAGAAGTTGTCGGAGTCGCTAGTGTATCAAGGGCTGAGCAGATACAGCTATTGGCCTCTTCCTATGCGCTCTGGCCTGCCCATCTGCCTTGGTCAGTTTTGATGTTTTTGAAGATCAGGTTAAAGTGTCTGACAATTCACCAAAAACAGAAGATCTTCTCCCCAAGAGCTGAAAATGTAGTATAATAAGAGGTGAAAGACAGAAAGGGATATTATGAAAAAAGACATCACTCCGGAAATGTACAACTACAATAAGTTTCCAGGGCCAAGATTTGAAAGAACCTTTGACCGTATCCAGGCAGAAGGGATTGACCTGCTTTTAGTTGACAATTACAAGGAAGCCTTTGACCTCACGGCCTTTGAACAGCGGTTTACCACCTTTATGCTTAAGTTTGATTACATTGTCGGCGATTGGGGCAATGAGCAGCTGCGCCTGAAGGGGTTTTATAGGGATGATAAGACCACTAAGCTTGAGTTGAAAATTAGCCGTCTGGAAGATTATCTTTTGGAGTACTGCAACTATGGTTGTGCTTACTTTGTCCTAGAAAATCCTCATCCGCAGGAGCCTTTAAAAGAAGACGAACAGGATCCAAGAGGTAACCGCCGTCGCCGCAAGCCGCGTTCAAACCGTCAAAATCAGTTTTCGGCTGCACGGTCTGACCGGTCCAATCAAGGAGCCGGCAAGGCTCAGTTGAACCAGGTAGAATCAGGGCAGACGAAAAGGTCTCGTCGCCGTCGGTCCAATCAGTCCCAGCCAGACAAACGCAACTTTGAGATCAAAACAGAAAAAACACGGCCAGAGAAGAAACCAGCCAAAACGAGTTCTCAATCGACCAAACGCGACTTTGTCATTCGCCAGAAATAAGGCAGGATTGACAGTCGGATCGGGCAAATAAGAGCGATTGAAAGATGGCTCAGTTCTTTGGGCTTGATCTAAAAGCAGCAAAGGATGAAAAGCTAACTAAACAGAGGAAAATTATGGAAATGAAACCATCTATTTATGGCTTGACCCGCCAGCAACTGCTGGACTGGGTCCTTGAACAGGGAGACAAAAAGTTTCGGGCAGACCAGATTTGGGACTGGCTCTACACCAAGCGCGTGCAGAGCTTTGCGGAGATGTCCAATTTATCCAAGGCATTGCTGGAGCGTTTGGAAGCCGCTTTTGTGCTCAATCCCCTAAAGCAGCGGATCGTTCAGGAATCAGCGGATGGAACGGTCAAGTACCTGTTTGAATTGCCAGACGGCATGTTGATTGAGACCGTCTTGATGCGCCAGCACTACGGCTTGTCTGTCTGTGTGACCACCCAGGTCGGTTGCAATATTGGCTGTACTTTTTGTGCTTCAGGCTTGATTAAAAAGCAAAGAGATTTGAATGCAGGAGAAATTGTATCCCAAATCATGCTGGTCCAAAAATACTTTGACGACCGTGGCCTAGGAGAGCGGGTCAGCCACGTGGTGGTTATGGGGATTGGTGAGCCTTTTGACAATTATAAGAACGTCCTAAACTTCCTCAGGACCATCAACGATGACAAGGGCTTGGCCATCGGAGCCAGACACATCACTGTCTCCACCTCAGGCTTGGCGCACAAGATCAAGGAGTTTGCCAATGAGGGCATCCAGGTCAATCTGGCGGTTTCTCTGCATGCTCCCAACAATGACTTGCGCAGTTCCATTATGAAAATCAACAGGGCCTTTCCTTTAGAAAAGCTCTTTGAGGCCATTGATTACTATATCAAGACGACCAATCGTCGTGTAACCTTTGAGTACATTATGCTTAATCAGGTCAACGACGGCATTGAGCAGGCCAAGGAACTGGCTGGACTTTTGAAGGATATCAAAAAGCTCAGTTATGTTAACCTGATCCCTTACAATCCTGTCACGGAGCATGATCAGTACAGCAGAAGTCCTAGAGAGCGGGTGATGGCTTTCTATGACACCCTCAAGAAAAATGGCATCAACTGTGTCATCCGCCAGGAGCATGGAACCGATATTGATGCGGCCTGTGGGCAATTGAGGTCCAACACCATGAAGAAGGATGCTGCTAAAGCGGCAGTTGTAACATCCTAATGTGGGCTAAGATCTTTGCTAAGGTCTTTGACCGACAGTTGGAACCCACACCACTGGGACGAAAATTCCTTCAATTACTGGTAGGAGCTTATGTACTGGTTTTGATAGCCATGTGTTTTACGCCCCAGCACCTCATGCCCCAGTACAAGGACGTCATGACGCCAGGCATTATTCAAGTTGGCCGGGTCTACCTTCTTATAATTCCCTTAAATAGCTTTGTTAACGCAAGACAGATCGCGACTTGGAGTGACTTTTTCCTGATTTTACTGCAAAATTTAGCCAATGTCTTGCTCTTAACACCCCTGGTCTTTTGCTGTTTGCTTCTTTTTCCAAAATGGCGGAGCCTTAAGCGGGCCTTACTCTACAGCTTTTTCATGAGCTTGGGGATCGAGTTGACCCAGGTCTTCTTAGATGTGGCTATCGATGCAGGTCGGGTCTTTGAAATGGATGATCTCTGGACCAACAGCCTTGGAGGAGGGATCGCTTATTGGACCTACCGTGCCATCTCCAAGGAGAGGTTTAAAAAGGAAAGGAGCTGACATGAAAGGATCGCAAAGGCTAATCAGCTCCACCCTCATCCTGTATCTGCTGGTGCTCACCTGGTTGGTCCTCTTTAAATTTGCCTTGACTCCTTATGAATTACCCCAGATGCGGTCGCTAAACCTGACTCCCTTTGCACAGTCACAAAACTGGGATGGCAGTCTACACATCAAGGAAATTGTGGCCAATGTTTTGGTCTTTATGCCCTTCGGCTTGTTAATCAGACGGCACCAACCAGGCTGGTCGGTTGAGCGAATTTTAGGGCTGGGCCTTGGTTTGAGTCTCTTGCTAGAAAGCCTGCAGTACCTTTTGGCCACTGGAGCCAGCGATATAACAGATCTTTTGACTAATGGCTTTGGCGTTCTAATGGGGGGTGGCTTCTATGGGGTACTGACCTGGCTGTTGCCCCCTAAGTGCCTTTGGTTAATTGAGGGACTTATGCTTGCTGTATGTCTGATGACTGTCTTCCTCGTATTCTACTTAAAATCTCAAGGAAGTTGGATTTGGCATTATCTCTAGATAAAATAGAAACCTCAGCAGTGTGTTTGATGACACAAACTGCTGAGATTTTTAATTTAATATAGACTAAGGGATAAGATAATAAAAAAGGCTACGGTCAAAAAGGGGATAAAAGGAATGCTGCTTCGCGTCTGCCGAAGAAGGCAGTAGCTGATGCCTGTCAAGCAAGCGATTTGAAGCATCCAGAGAAAGGCCTGATAGGGAAGAACGAGGCTGAGGCTGGCCATAAAGAGAAAATCCCCTGACCCCATAGGAATTTTTCCCAGCTGGGCGAGGCTGGCCAAGAGGAGGCAAATGGCCGTTATCATTGACCATGGAAGCAATAGGCTGGTCAGTACAAAGAAGGCCAGCCAGACCATCAAGGGATAGGTTTGGGTTTTGCTGTCGTAAATAGCCAGGACAAGGCCGGTGTAAGCAACGGCTAATTGACCAAGAGATAGGAAGCCTTGGCTGGTCCATACACAAAGCAGGCCGCAAACCAGTTCCAATAGGCAGTACCAAGGCGTCACTTTAGCCTGGCAATAGCGGCAACGAAAACGATTGAGCAACTGAGACACAATGGGGACTAAGTCCCGCCAGGAAAGAGGCCTTTTGCATTGGTCGCAGTGGCTGGCCGGAAACAGAATAGAGGCCTCCGGGAAACGGTCGATGACCAGTCCAAAAAAGGAACCGAGACTCGCACCTAAGCAAAAAAATAAGAAATCCTTCATACCTGTTTATTCGAATTTCTCTGGTGATATTTCTGAAATTTTGCAACTTTTCTCATCTTGGTTTGAAACCTTTGCGAGGCATTTTAGAAAGCGATATAATAAAATTAATCAAAAAAGAAAAGGAGACGAATGATGGGAAATATTAAAGACTTGTTGACGACGAAAGAGGTTTTAAACCAGTCGGTCGCGGATCTCTCTAAGGCCCATAGCATCCTGCACCAAATTCACTGGTATATGCGAGGGCCAGGTTTTCTGGTCTACCATCCTAAGATGGACGACTACATGGAAGAGTTGGACGGCTACCTTGATGAATTGAGCGAGCGTTTGATTGTCTTGGGCGGTGCTCCGTTTTCAACCTTGAAGGAGTTTGATGAGCAGTCTAATTTGACCGAAGTCAAGGGGGATTACACTCGTTCCATGACGGAGAATCTGGAACGTGTTGTCCAAGTGTTCCGCTATCTGGTAGACTTGTTCCAAAAAGGTCTAGACATCACAGATCAGGAAGGCGATGACGTGACCAATGGCCTTTACGCAGACGCTAAGGGTTCCCTTGAAAAGCACATCTGGATTCTGCAAGCAGAACTAGGCCAGGCACCGAATTTATGAGTTTGATTTGCAGCGACATTGAGAGAGTGGGATAGAAATCGGCCATCGGCAAGAATTCGATTTCTACTCACTCTTTCGTTCTCAGATTCGGGCTGAAATGGACTCTCCTTGCACCTTTTTGATACTGACTCCGTCAGCTCTATTTCCACCTTCCAACGTTCCCTTGGCCCTTTTTGACACTGACTCCGTCAGCTCTATTTCCACCTTCCAACGTTCCCTTGGCCCTTTTTGACACTGACTCCGTCAGCTCTATTTCCACCTTCCAAAGGTCCCCTGGCCCTTTTTGACACTGACTCCGTCAGCTCTATTTCCACCTTCCAAAGGTCCCCCGGACCTTTGGAACTATGCAGGAGCAAGTCTAAAACAAGCAAAGCCAGCATTGCTTCTTTCGGTTTCTAGGAGACAACTTTGACAGCCTAATTCTGGGCTGCCCGAGCTCCCAACCACTGCGTCTTGCTCAACAATTCAAAACCGATTGAGAGGTCAGTACAGAGTCCCAGCCTCTTTTTCAATGCCCTGTCGTACCTTGTGGAAGGATGTTGGGTCTCCTTTTTAAATGATAAGGGTGATTTGTGGTATACTAAAAGAAAAGCGTTAGGATGAAAAGAATGCGTGCAAGTACAAAAGGGACCCTTATCACATTAGCGGCAGGAGTTGCCTGGGGGCTATCAGGAGTTAGTGGTCAATTTCTATTAGAGAATGGGATCTCTGTGGAGTTAATTACGGTGCTCAGGCTCTTGATTTCTGGACTAGTCTTATCAAGCCTAGCTCTCTTAAGACAGCCAGAAGCTTTCAAAAAAGCTATAAGGGACAAGCAATCCATGTTCCTCATCTTAGTTTTTGGTATTGTGGGCTTGGTCCTTAATCAGCTCTCTTATCTGACAGCTATTGAGCATAGTAATGCTGGTACAGCGACGGTTCTTCAGTACCTTTGCCCGATCATTGTGCTTGCCTACACTTGTCTAAAGGAGCGAAAGCTTCCGACGGGTGTCGAATTGGCTTCCATGGCCCTTGCTTTGATGGGGACCTTTTTGATTGCGACCCATGGGAAAATGACAGAGCTGGCAGTGACACCGCTTGGTCTTTTTTGGGGGATTTTTTCAGCCTTCACCTACACGGCCTATATTATCCTCCCCATGAAGGCTATTAAGGCCTATGGCAGTTTAACCGTTATTGGCCTTGGCATGTTGATGGGGGGAGTGTTGCTCGGTCTTTTCTATCAAGTTTGGACCTATAGTTTGCCGTTGACAGGGAAGAATCTCTTGGGACTCTTTGGTATTGTGGGGATTGGGACCATCTTTGCCTACACAGTCTTTTTGGAGGGAGTCAGCAGAATAGGTTCTGTCAAAGGGAGCCTGCTTGCCTCGATTGAGCCGGTAGCTTCCGTCTTTTTTGCAGTTGTTTTGATCAAAGAAGTCTTCTATCCCATTGATTTGTTTGGGATGCTTCTGATTCTTTTGGCTGTAGGCTTAATATCTTACCGAGATTTGATGGTGGCGAAGAAGTCTAAATTCCAAGAGTAAAACCAGTCGGTTAAAGCGAACTGCGAATGTCTGCTATTAGTCAACATCTGTTGTGATTCTGCATGGAAAAAGACTTATCAGACATTACTAGCACCGTAAGCACCTAGCCTTATCAGTACCGGATTGACTGTGAGTATCCCCCTGCAAGTTCTGGAAGGCGCTTGCTTGAAAATAAAGCGTCTTTTTGGTAGAATACAACTATGAAGACCTACTACGATGTCCAGCAACTGCTCAAGCGTTTTGGAATCTTGATTTATATGGGAAATCGCCTCTACGATATAGAGATGAGTCAGGTGGAACTCAAAAAAGTCTATGAAAATGGCCTCATTTCAGAGCAGAAATACTTACAGGCAGAGCTAGTTCTACGGCAGGAGCACAGGCAGGAACTTGCCTATCGTAATAGAAAAAAGGAGAACCTCAGTGAATAGTTTTTGGATTTTAATCTTATCGTTAGCTCTGTTTGCGGCCTATATTGGCTACCGTTACTGGCGTTTGCGTCAGGCGGCGACCCTTCTTGAAAATGAAGATTTTGCTCAGATGATGCGCAGCGGTCAGTTGATTGACCTTAGGGAAGTAGGTGCCTTTCAGCGCAAGCATATTTTGGGCGCACGCAACATCCCCTATTCTCAATTGAAGAACAGCCTGAGCGCCTTGAGAAAGGACAAGCCTGTCTTGATTTATGAAAATCTTCGAGGCAGTGCTGTGACCAATGCAGCCTTTCTGCTCAAAAAGCATGGCTTTTCAGAAGTTTATATCCTTAGCTACGGATTGGATAATTGGGACGGCAAAGTAAAAGAGAGTAAGATACAGTAATCAGAAGTGAGGCAGGTTCGTCTGTTATGGACAAGCGATCTTGCCCACTTTTTTGTGTTTAAAGGGGGCTAGGTATTTTGTGAGTAGAATAGTTATTAGGCTCTCAAAAACGTTAGTATTCTAAAACTGATTTTTCAATGGGGTGAGTAGATGGAAGATTAGCCAGCTCTGCTATTTTCCAAAGAAAAGCCTGAAAACATTTACAATGGGTGGCTTTAGCAATTTGCTGAAGTTTGTGCTATACTGAATAGTTGAAAGAATTTAAAAGTAAAAAAGAGGACACATGACTAATTTAAGAACTGATATCCGTAACATTGCTATCATTGCCCACGTTGACCATGGGAAAACGACCTTGGTTGACGAGTTGCTCAAGCAGTCGCAGACTCTGGATGCGCGTGCGGAGCTGGCAGAGCGTGCCATGGATTCTAACGATATCGAAAAAGAGCGTGGCATCACTATTTTAGCGAAAAACACAGCTGTTGCTTATAATGATGTTCGCATCAACATCATGGACACACCGGGGCACTCGGACTTCGGTGGTGAGGTTGAGCGGATCATGAAAATGGTTGACGGGGTTGTCCTGGTGGTGGATGCCTACGAGGGAACCATGCCACAGACCCGTTTTGTCTTGAAAAAGGCGCTTGAACAAGATTTGATTCCGATCGTGGTGGTTAACAAGATCGACAAGCCATCTGCCCGCCCAGCAGAAGTGGTGGATGAGGTGCTTGAACTCTTCATTGAACTCGGTGCAGATGATGACCAGCTGGACTTCCCGGTGGTTTACGCATCAGCCATCAACGGGACAACCTCGCTTTCTGATGACCCAGCTGACCAAGAGAAGACCATGAGTCACCTCTTTGACACCATCATTGACCATATTCCAGCACCGGTTGACAATTCGGACGAGCCGCTTCAGTTCCAAGTCTCCCTGCTTGATTACAATGACTTTGTGGGCCGTATCGGTATCGGTCGGGTCTTCCGCGGTACTATCAAGGTCGGTGACCAAGTGACCTTATCAAAGCTTGATGGGACGACCAAAAACTTCCGCGTGACGAAACTCTTTGGTTTCTTTGGACTTGAACGTAAGGAGATTCAAGAAGCCAAGGCTGGTGATTTGATCGCTGTTTCTGGTATGGAAGATATCTTTGTAGGAGAAACAGTGACACCGACTGATGCAGTTGAGGCTCTGCCAGTCTTACGCATTGACGAACCAACCTTGCAAATGACTTTCTTGGTTAACAATTCACCATTTGCAGGTCGTGAAGGTAAATGGGTGACCTCACGGAAATTGGAAGAGCGCCTCTTAGCTGAGTTGCAAACGGACGTATCCCTGCGTGTTGAGAATACGGACTCTCCGGATAAGTGGATCGTGTCAGGGCGCGGCGAATTGCATTTGTCAATTTTGATTGAAACCATGCGTCGTGAAGGGTATGAACTTCAGGTATCTCGCCCAGAAGTCATCGTTAAGGAGATTGACGGTGTTAAGTGCGAGCCATTTGAGCGAGTTCAAATCGATACACCAGAGGAGTACCAGGGAGCAGTGATTCAGTCCTTATCTGAACGTAAGGGGGATATGCTGGACATGCAGATGGTCGGTAACGGTCAAACCCGTCTGGTCTTCTTAGTGCCAGCGCGTGGCTTGATCGGCTATTCGACAGAATTTCTGTCAATGACCCGTGGTTATGGGATTATGAACCACACCTTTGACCAGTATCTGCCAGTTATCCCAGGGGAAATTGGTGGCCGTCATCGTGGGGCCCTAGTTTCTATTGACCAAGGGAAGGCGACGACTTACTCGATCATGCGGATTGAGGAGCGTGGGACTATCTTTGTCAATCCAGGGACAGAAGTTTACGAAGGCATGATTATCGGGGAAAATTCCCGCGATAATGATTTGACCGTTAATATCACGACAGCTAAGGCTATGACTAACGTGCGTTCAGCGACCAAGGACCAGACAGCCGTTATCAAGACACCGCGTATCTTGACGCTTGAAGAGTCGCTTGAATTCCTCAATGACGACGAGTACATGGAAGTCACGCCAGAATCCATCCGCCTACGTAAGCAAATCCTAGATAAGGCTGGTCGTGACAAGGCCAACAAATATAAAAAATTAGCAGACTAATTAAGAAGAACAATACTGAGAAAGGGGAGTCATGTTTTATCTGATTTTAGCGATTTTGCTGATCATCTTTTACGTATTTGCAGCGCCAAAAGCTATCAAAGGAACCCTGAATGTCATGCTCCTCGTTTTTGGAATTGTCCTCTTATTTGTGCTAATTTTATTAGCCATTATCAGTCTGACCAAGTCCTCAAGGGAATTTTGGGTCGGAAGTCTTCTGACTTTTTTAGGCCTCTGGGCCTTGGTAGATTTAGAACGGCTGTGATGGACGATGGGAAGGGAAAGGGCTTCCTAACTCAAGAAAAAACAACAGTATCAACTAATATACTCCCATATAGTGGACAGCGAAAAAAAGATATTCACTGGAAACTATAAGAGGAGTTTTTGTATGCTAAAAACAAGATTTGATGGAATACTGTATCTATAAAATTATTGAATGAAGTAAGGATAAGAATCGTTTTTCAAAATGACATTAAACCAAAACCAAAAATAGATGATAGCATAGCAACAGGATCAATAAATTCACGGATGCTAATTTTAAAGAGTTAAACGCAGCTTTAAAAAACAAATTATGGGCATATCATCGTCGGCTTCAAGTCATTCTGCTGTGTTCGGAAGGGCCTATCCTTCCAAAAACTTGGGGATTTGACTGGTTATGTGCCTCATACCGTCGAAAATTAGGTGGCTAACTATTTCAAAGAACCTCTCTCTGCTATTATTAAATAACCCCGTGGTGGCAGGCACCTTAGCCATTTAACGGCTGAATAAGAGTAGGCTTTTTTCAAGAAACTTTTAGACCGTTCACTGGATGCAGGCGAGATAGTGATCACAACGCTTCGCTTTGAGGCCCATCAAGAAGAAATCGCATGTCAACCCATCTAGGCTCTCTTGAAGCGCCACGGTTGTGGTAAACTAACCCCACGTCCAGAACCTCCCAAGACAGCAGATGCTTAAACAATCGCTGCGTCTAAACGTAAAATCCTTATTCAAGAAGTAGAGGTTACTGATAGCTTCAAAAAGTCCTTCAATCTCTACATTCCATATTGAAATCAATTGCTAATCGCCTTTTCAAGTAAAACAAGGAAATGGCGCAATGCAAAAACAGAGATTTACAGTTATTGTGAATCTCTATTTTTGTGGGCGGAGAAAACGTTTAGCTTAGCATCTTTTAGACTCTTTCAAAATCAAAAATAGGAAGTATAGATGGTTTGTTTACTGGAACGTAGCCTGTCTATCCCTATCGCCACTACGTTTCCTAGCTCTATAGCGTGCTTCTATAGTAGCCCTGTGGACGACTGAAGAGGGTTTTGGCTAATTGTGGCCTTTGGAAATCAAGCGATACTATTTTCTTTGAGAGTCAGTTGGTAATGTCCCTGATTTATCTATTTTTGAATTTTATTTAACGTTAGATGTCCGATAGAGAAAGTAGCATACCAAATTCGAGTTTTTGAAGGGGATTGTCTATATTTTTTTTCGAGAGACTGGCTTATACTGAATATGTCAAGCGAAATAAGTTAGAAAGGAGTTACGAATGGGAACCTCACTTGTCTTCATGTTTTCAGTTTTTGTAGCTGGGATCTTATCTTTCTTTTCTCCCTGCATCTTTCCGCTTTTGCTCGTCTATCTGGGGATTTTGCTGGATGAGAGCAAGGATCGAACAGTTTCCCTCTTTGGTTTTTCTATTAACTGGTACAGCTTGCTCAAGACCGTAGCCTTTATGGCTGGTTTGTCTTCTGTTTTTCTGTTACTAGGTTTTGGTGCAGCCAGTCTGGGAAGTCTGTTCAACAGCCCAACTTTCAGAGTGGTCATGGGGCTGATCATTATTGTTCTTGGGCTCCACCAGATGGAATGGATTAACATTGCTGGCCTGCAAAAACAGAAACAGCTTCGCTTTAATTTCCAAACTAAAAATGGTGTCTTGTCAGCATTTTTATTGGGCTTAACCTTTAGCTTTGGCTGGACCCCTTGTGTTGGTCCTGTGCTAGGCTCTGTTCTAGGATTGGCTGCTTCAGGAGGAGGCAGTTCGGTACAAGGGGGGCTTTTGCTTCTGGTTTATACACTGGGTTTGTCTTTGCCATTTCTACTCATCACTTTGTCAAGCTCTGCCCTTGTCAAACAGTTTAAAAAACTAAAACCACACATGGTCACCATGAAAAAGGTCGGTGGGGCTTTGATTATCCTAATGGGAATTATCCTTGTTTTAGGAAAGGTCGATGCCATTACTGTATTTTTCGAAACAATTTTTAACTAACTATTTTACATAAAGGAGTACATATATCATGAAAAAATTACAAACAGTCGCTATCTTACTTGCTTGCGGTCCTTTCTTAGCAGCTTGCTCACCCCAGCCTAAATCTGATAATAAAAAGACAGACGAGTCCTCTATGATGGAGAAAAAGGACAAGATGTCCGACGACAAAATGAAAGATGACAACATGTCAGATGATAACATGAAAGACGACAAGATGTCTGATGACAAGATGGAAGGCGACAAAATGTCCGATGACAACATGAAAGATGATAAGATGTCAGACGACAAGATGTCAGATGGAGAAAAGAAGTAAGGGAGGACATTTATGAAAAAACTCCAACTACTGACAATCGCTTTATCTTGTACAGGCTTGTTAGCAGCCTGCTCTACGCAAACAAAAACAGATGATCAAAAGGCAGAAACAGCTAAAATGGCAGACAAACAAGATAATCAACAGATGAATGATGGCAAAGAAGCGTCCGATTTTAGTTTGATGGGTGTGGATGGAAAAACCTATACCTTGTCAGATTTTAAGGGGAAAAAAGTTTATCTCAAGTTTTGGGCATCATGGTGTCCTATCTGCTTAGCTGGATTAGAAGAAGTCGATGGCTTAGCCAAGGATGCACCGGCAGACACTGTCATTCTCTCAGTTGTTTCTCCTAATAAAAAAGGCGAACAATCAGAAGAAGAGTTTAAGAAATGGTACAAAGAACTTGGGCACAAGAACTTGCCTGTTCTCCTGGACCCAAGTGGAAAACTGATTGAAGAATACGGCGTTCGTGTCTATCCGACCTCGGCATTCATTGGGAGCGATGGTGTTATGGCAAAGGTGATGCCTGGTCATATGGAGAAAGCAGATATTGTTAAAACGCTTGAAACGATCAAATAATAAAGAAATGGAGGTCAGTGTATGCAACCTCAACTGAAATCATTTTTAGTAGGAGTGACTATTTTAGGGCTCATTGTCTTATCGGCTTTTATCTTTCTGAAGATGGGGTCAAAGACCGATAGTGAGAAGATGAGTACAGCTCCAACTGCCAAGCAAACAAGTACAGAACGTCAATTAAAGGATACGTCTAAGGTGGCCCCTGAAAATCTAAAGGAAATTTATCTGGCAGGAGGGTGCTTTTGGGGAGTGGAAGCCTACTTTGAACGGGTAGATGGAGTGGTAGATGTCACGGTTGGCTATGCTAATGGTAAGAGTGATACTACCAACTATCAGTTAATTGGACAGACAGGGCATGCAGAGACTGTTCACATTCAGTACGACAAGAGTGAAATCACTTTGCGTGACTTGCTCCTGCATTACTTCCGTATCATTGATCCAACAAGCAAAAACAAGCAAGGCAATGATGTCGGAAGTCAGTATCGAACAGGTATCTACTATACAGATAAAGAGGATGCGCCTATCATCAAACAAGCCTTGGACGAACTAAGTCAGAAATTTGACAAGCCTATCGTGGTTGAGAATGTACCACTTGATCACTATGTCTTAGCAGAAGACTATCATCAAGATTACCTCAAGAAAAATCCAAATGGCTACTGTCATATCAATGTCAATGATGCGGTTTATCCTGTCATCGATGAAAGTAAATATAAAAAACCAAGTGATGAAGAAATTAAGAAAAAATTAACCAAGGAAGAGTACGATGTCACCCAAAACAATGCTACAGAGAGAGCCTTCTCCAATCGTTATTGGGATCAGTTTGAAGATGGTATTTATGTGGATGTTGTGACAGGAGAACCCCTCTTTTCTTCTAAGGATAAGTTCGAATCAGGCTGTGGTTGGCCAAGTTTCTCTCGACCTATTAGCCCGGACGTCGCTCGTTATAAAGAAGATACAAGCTATAATATGACACGGACGGAAGTGCGGAGTCGCGTTGGGGATTCCCACCTAGGGCATGTCTTTACAGATGGACCAGAAGATAAGGGAGGTCTTCGCTACTGTATCAATAGCTTATCGATTAGATTTATCCCGAAAGCAGAGATGGAAGCTAAAGGATATGGTTACCTCCTAGCCTATGTCTAGTCTTTCTGTTATAATAAGGACAAAGCGAACAAAAGAAGGTGAAGACCATTTATTCTATACTGATAGTAGAAGACGAATACCTTGTTCGAGATGAGGGATAGTAAAATTCTTTATATTTTCCACATGATTTTTATGCTCTCAGCCTTTACACGGACTTTGTTTATCAATCCTCTAACCATTAT
>NZ_JBEPLO010000020.1:0-49762 GCF_040545225.1 Streptococcus rupicaprae
TCGCTCTACAATAGGCTTGAACACCTTTATTGTATCGCGTTTGGAGTTTTTTTGGTATAACCTTCGATGCGCACCCGCATAGCGGGTGGTTTATTTGTTTCGCGCCTGCGGAGCGTGACGGACTAAAGTCACATAAATGTAAAAAGCGAACAAGTTAGATAGCTAAGCTTGTTCGCTTTTTTGTAGTCCTATTGCGCTAGAAAGCAATCAGATTCTTGACCCAAGCTCTTTTTCCCTTACGCCTCACGATTGTAGACCATTCAGGAAGAGTAGCGATTGTTCCCTTATTCAACCTTTTTCAACCGGTAATGATGGAAGAATGCAATTTCCTTATAGGGTGAGAGCTTGGCTACCGCCAACTCCAACTTGGTCATACGCTGAATCCAGTCTGGTTCACGTTTGTAGTCATTGGACTGAAGGCCGTAAAACGTCCGAATCCCTTGATAGTCCTTGACAGACAGCTTTGCTTGGTCTAACAAGGCCTCCAACTCATAAACTTCCCCGTGCCCCAAAGCTGTTGATTCATAGCGAAAATCACCAGAAATTAGGCGCAGAGCATGGATGCTCTGGTTCTCAAAGACAGCTTTTTGCATAACCTTGCCAGCTGCATTGTGCTTGACTAGAGAGAGTTCCCCCGAAGGTTTTAAAACACGCGCCAATTCCCTCAAGTAATGGGGTCTACCTTCGCCTGAAACGTATTCTAGGACATTATGGCAGAGCACATAATCAAAATAATCATCGGGAAACTGGCTCAGCAATTCTAAACTACCGGTCAGTTGCTGATAACCATCGGCTCCAAAGCGATCCTTGACCATATCTTGGTTAGGTTCAATGGCCAGAACGTCATTGGTCGCTGATAGGAAATCTGCCGTCAACCCAAATCCAGATCCAAAATCAAGAACCCGCTTTCCCTTGATGTCCATGAGCTGAGCGAATAAAATCGTATAAAAAACTTGTCCCCAAGGGGCGTAGATATTATCCTTGTAATGTTCTGTTAGCATACCCTTCCCCTATAGCAGCCCTTCTAGGAGACCACGCATGAAGTCTTCCGAATCAAATTGACCAATATCATCAATCTTCTCTCCAAAACCAATCAATTTAACAGGAATATCTAGTTCCTGACGGATTGCGAGGACCACACCCCCTCTGGCAGTACCGTCAATCTTGGTCAGTACCAAACCTGTTAGAGGAGTGATTTTTGAAAATTCTTTGGCCTGAACCAGAGCATTTTGACCTGTTGAGGCATCTAGAGCCAGGAGAGTCTCATGTGGCGCTCCTGGAAGAACTCGCTTGATAATGCGACCAATCTTCTCAAGCTCTGCCATGAGATTGTCTTTGTTTTGGAGGCGACCTGCTGTATCAATCAACAGGATATCTACTCCTTCTGCCACCGCTCGCTCCATGCCATCGTAAACCACACTGGCTGGATCTGATTTTTCGGGACCTGTCACGACATCAACGCCAACACGTTTCCCCCATTCGACCAGCTGGGCAACTGCTCCTGCACGGAAGGTATCGGCAGCAACCAGCAACACTTTTTTCCCAGCTTTTTTGTATTGATTAGCTAACTTTCCAATCGACGTGGTCTTGCCGACCCCATTGACCCCAACAAAGAGCATGACAGTCAAACCTTCTTGGAAATGGATCTTCTCTGCCTCGAAATTACCATCTTGCTCGTAGATTTCCACCAATTTTTGAATAATGAGAAGGCGAAGGTCCTCGCCTTTTTTGACATTTTCCAACTTGGCTTCCTGGCGCAATTCTTCTGTCAGGGTGGTCGCAACCTGGACACCCACATCGCTACTGATCAGGAGTTCTTCCAGGTCTTCAAAGAATTCTTCGTCTACCGAACGGAAATTGGCAAAGAAGGCGTTGAGTTTGGCCCCAAAGCCGGTCCTGGTCTTCTTCAGTGTCCGATCGTACTTCTCCTGCGTCGTTTCAACGACCGGTGTCTCATCAACTACCACAGTCTCCTCTGCTAGGGTAGCTTGTCTCGCTTCTTCCTCTTTCTTAGCCTGCGCCTCCTGAACAGCTGCTGCGCGCTTTTCCTTATCACGGAGAATCTCAACGGCCCGCTCCAAGCTAGATGGTATAGAAGTAGTTACACCTTCCGAAACTTGGCTAGCAGGGAGATCTTCCCTGGTTTCTGTATCTGCAGCTGAACTATTTTGATCGTTCATTTCTTCTAGGCTTGAGGGTTGAACATCGTCTTGCTCTAGAAAAGAGTCCAAAACAGGCACTTCTTCCACAGCCATTGTCTCACTAGGAAGACCTTCTTCTAGCCAATTTGGCGAAGCAAACAGGATTTCTTCTTTGTCAGATTCTTCCTCTGACTGGATAATCTCTTCTGTAAAGCTGTCTTCAGCGACTTCCTGAGCCATATCCCAATCTAGCTGGTCCAGTGGCTCTTCCTCAGACACTGGCAAATCCTGTCCCAGCTCTGCTATTTCTTCTTCAACAATATCCTGAACCCGATCGAAATCTGTCCTAAAGGAGTCGCTTGGCAAGGCCACTGTTTCCGGCTCAGGCAGGTCAATGGCCACTTCATCCAGAGAGTGATCCTCCGCCTCTTGAATCGTTTCCCAGTTCTGTTCCTCCAAGCCTTCCGGATCAGGGGCTATTTCCTGCTCTAGCGTTTCCTGTCCCAGGTCATCTGTATTTTCTTTTTTCTTTCCAAATAAACGATCAAATAATCCCATTATACTTCCTCTTTCAAAATATAGTGCTCAACTACCCAGGCAATCGCGTCCTCATCATTGGTGACTGGGGTAATAATATCTGCGACTGCTTTCAGCTCTTGTGTCGCATTGGCCATGGCAACGCCGTAACCAGCCCAAACCACCATGGTCAAATCATTGGCTTCATCACCACAAGCCATGACCTCTTCTTGCCGGATTCCCAAATGCTGAATCAAACTGGCAAGGCCATTGGCCTTATGGACACCTTTGGGATTCCACTCCAGAATAATCGGCCGTGATTTAAAAATCTCAAACTGTTCATGGTAGCTGGCAGGGATCTGGTCAAGCTTACTGTCAATCAGCTCTGCCTCACAGGAGGTCACTGCCTTGTTAAAAGTCATCTCCTGATGCAAATCAGAAAAGTGGGTCGGCATATGATTCAGATTAGGATTGCATGTCGGATACAGACTAGCAACTTTTGCAGAGAGCGCATAAACGTCCTCATCGTCCAATAGGTCAAGTGGCAAGCCTAACTCTGTTGTCAAATCATAAATGGCCTTCACCTCATCATATCCAAAGACAGTCTTATCCAATACCTCTCCAGTATTTTTCTGGATGAGTCCTCCGTTAAAGGTGATGGCGTAGTCATCTTCATGAAGCAAATCCAGCTCTTCTAGAAAAGAGCCGATCACAGCTAGAGGGCGTCCCGTGGTTAAAACGATTTTGACTCCCTTCTGGCTAGCTGCTTGTAGAGCTTCCTTGTTCCTAGCTGAAATCCTTTTGTCTGATGTCAGCAAGGTACCATCCAAATCTAAGGCTAATAATTTTATTGTTGCCATAAAAACTCCTCTAAATAGGCCTGAACCGCTTCTTGATCGCAGGGACCAATCACTAAATCAGCCAGTTGTTTGATTTCTTGACGGGCATTGGCGGTAGCAATAGCGGTGCCTGCATATTCCATCATCCGATAATCATTCAGATTGTCGCCAAAGACTAGCAAGTCTGCGGGATAAAGCACCAAATCTTGGCAAAGCTTTTCTAGGCCAGTCTGCTTATCCACATCCGAACGGACAATATCGATGGCATCAAAACCAGTAACCAGGGCGGTCACACCAGGAACTTCTTGATTGAGCCACTGCGCTGCCTGCTGGACCAGTTCTTCATCAAACTGAGCTGTGATTTTAAAAATGTCATCCTCAATAGCCGTAAAATCCCTAACCCGAGTCACTTTTTCGTAGTAATGAGCAATATGGGCTACATACTCTTGCGGCGCTGATTCTAAAACATAGGACGCCCGTTTGCCAGATAGGAGCCATTGACCTTGACGGGCAAAAGGATTCCTCTCGAGGCTTGCCACTATCGCTAGATAGAGACTAGGTGGCATCAAGGCCTCAAAGTGCACCTGTTCCTTTTCCACGACCAGACTCCCATTTTCTGCAATAAAGATCACGCGTTTCTCAAATCCCTCAAAAAGCGCTGCCAAGGCTAAATAAGGACGACCGCTAGCCACTGCAAAACGAATACCTCGAGCTTCCAAACCATCTAAAATTCGCTCAAAACGCGCTCGATCAAACTGACCGGAGCCATCCAAAAAGGTTCCATCCATGTCCGATGCAATTAGTTTGATCATACAATCTAACCTTTTCCCTTTCAAGGGGGTGCAAAACCCGAGTGGGGTGTGCAACTCAAATCCTAATATAATTTCTTCTATTATAACACAGAAACACCAATCATGACTACCCGTCAAACGGGTGGTTTGAACAAGGGCTATAAGCCACATCACCAGCCAGCGCCTATGCTGCTTTCTTTCACGTTGTTCAAGCCTCACTGCTTTTGACTCGTCACTAGCCTCTTAAAGAGGCATTCGTACTACTTGCCACTGTGCCTAAAGGGATCTTCATACTTTTTTACACTCAAGAATCAAGTCCTATATCATGTTTAACTCGCTTTCAATATCTTAGCTCGTGAAGAAATCATCCACTGGATAATTTCTTTATTCTTGTATATATTTCTTAATTGTGGCTTCATTAAGTCCAACCGTACTTACATAATATCCCTTTGCCTAGAAATGACGATTGTCAAATTTATAGAGAGATTGGCGCGTTTATCAAACATCATAAGAGCACTCTTGCCTTTTAAATAGCCCATAAAACTTGATACACTTAACCTTGGAGGAATACTGACTAACATGTGAACATGGTCTGGCATCAGATGACCTTCGATAATTTCAACACCTTTATAACTACACAATCGTCGAAATATCTCTCCAAGACTACTTCGATATTGATTATAGATAATTTTTCGTCTATACTTAGGTGTGAAGACAATGTGGTAGAACACAGCCACTTTGTATGTGATAAACTATGTGCCTTTTGCGCCCCTCAACTTTTTTATTTTTAGGTTTCAGCAAAAATCATCCACTGGATAATTTTTCTCCTCCTTTCGCTTTACTCTAGGCTTGAACACCTTTATTTTATCGCGCTTGGAGTTTTTTTGGTATAACCTTCGTCGCGCACCCGCATGGCGGGTGGTTTATTGGTCACGCACCTTCGGAGCGTGACGGACTTAAAGTCACATAACGATTAAAAATCTTGTTCTCACTCGAGAACAAGATTTTTTGTTTTATTCAACTGATTTCAAGGCTTCCAACATATCCACCTTTTTCAACCACTGGTTGACCACCAAGCCCAGCACCGCCAAGATCGCGATGACAACGGCGGCTGGCACCAGATAAATCAAGTAACCCAAGGATGGATTGAACATGATAGACTCTGGAGGAACGATGCTAATCATGTAGCGATGAAGACCAATCCCCATGACAAAACCAACCAGAATACCGATGAGCGATAGGTAAATAGACTCACGATAGATGTACATGGTCACTTCCTTGCTGTAGAAACCAAGTACCTTAATGGTTGATAATTCCCGAATCCGCTCTGCCACATTGATATTGGTCAAATTATACAGAATAACAATAGCCAGTAGAACAGAGGTCATAATCAGGATATACATGACCTGATTGAGCGAGTGAACAATGGTATTGACCTGCTCTTTGAGAATGGTATTCTGTACCACACCCTTGACCGCGTCCAGCTCCATGAAATCACTAGCCACCTGATTGGTATTGGTCACCGTGTCATCTTTCAAGATAATGACATGGGCATTTTCTTCAGGAGTTGCTCCAAAGACTTCCTCATAGTAGCTATTACTCATGAAGATAAAGTGGCTCATATACATCTCGGTAATACCCGCCACCCGAATGGTCACGTCCTGATCATTGCTGTCCTGTACCGTAATCTCATCACCGACTTGCAGACCCAGCAAGGTAGCCAGTTTCTCCGAAATAATTGCCCCGTCCAGACTGAGCGACAGGTCCTCCTGGCTCTCACGATTGACCAGATTGATGTAGTCACGGAACTCCTCGTCCTGACTGCTGTCCGCCGCCAAGAGCGTAATGGACTGCTCATCCTTCTTACTGCCTGCCACCTTGGTTACCGTCTCATAGTGGACGGGCATTTCTTGGGAAATAGCAGAGCTGTCTAGTTGCTCATTCAATGCAGTTTCTTCTTCCGTAGTCAGATTGCTATTGGATGCCACAATCATATCGTACTTGATGATGTCTGTGAACTGACGATTGTTGAGGTCAGCGATTGACGAACGCACACCCAAACCTGCAAAGAGTAGGGCAATCGAGCCACAGACTCCAAAAATAGTCATCAGCATCCTCTGCTTGTAACGGAAGATATTACGAGCCGTTACTTTTTGCGTAAAACTCATACGAGACCAGAGAGGCTTGATCCGCTCCATAAAAATCTTATCCCCAGCCACAGGCGGTTTGGGAAAAAGCAACTGGGCTGGCTGCTCTGCCAATTCCTTCCGAGCCACCAAGATAGCCGGCAAGACTGTACTCAACAAGCCAAGGGTCACCGCCAGGAGCGTCTTAAAAGGATAGAAGTGCAGCTCAATCGGTGCTAAGACAATCTTGCTACTGTAGGTTGAATAGATGATGCTTGGCAAGAGCAGGTGCCCCAGAAGAGTACCGATTGCCGTACCGACCAGACCTGTCACCGCCCCGTAAATAACAAACTTGCGAACAATGTCCTTGCTGTCATAGCCAAGAGCACGCAAGGTTCCTGCTTTCAGGCGTTCTTCATCGACAAAACGCACCATGGTGGTAAAGGTCACCAGAGAGGCGATGAAATAGAGTACCACAGGGAAGATATTGCCGACGGAGTTGATAATCGAAGCATTGTTTTCGTAAGAAAGATAGCCTTCTGAACCTGGAATTTCCCTGCGGGTGTAGGCTGCGTAGGTTGGAAGAGCTAGATTATCGACTGTCTTCTGAGCTTCTTGCAAGTCTGCTTCTTTCTCTGCGATTTCAGCATCTGCTTCCGACTTCTTGCTGTCGTATTCGCTCTGCTTACTTGCCAGTGTTGCTTTGGCTTCTTCTAGTTCAGCTGTCTTACTAGCCAAGGTTGCCTTTGCTTCGTCCAAGGATACAAGACCTGATTGATACTCTGCTTCCTTACTATTCAAGGTCGCGAGACCTGACTGGTACTGGCTCCAACCACTATCGTACTGGGCTTGTTTGCTGACCAAGGTCTCATAAGCAGTCGTGTATTGGACCAAGCCAGACTCATACTCTGCTTTCTTGGCGGTCAAGGTTGCGACAGCCGCATTGTACTGGGCAAGCTCTGCGTCATATTGGGCTTGTTTATTGGTCAATTCTGTCTTGGCGGCGTCTAACTGACTAACACCTGCTTGGTATTGGGCTGCTTTTTGAGCCAAGAGGCTTTCAGCAGCCTGGTAGTCTGCCAGTTTACTTTGATAGCTGGTTTCAGCCGCCCTTAGTTCGGCCTCCTTCTGAGCAAGGCTCGCTTGAGTAGCGGTTACTTCTGCTACTGTAGTTGGATCAATGCCAGCAGCTTGAAGTTGGGCGATTTTGGTCACCAAGGCATCCTTGGCTGCGGTCAATTCAGCCTGACCAGCTGCAATCGTAGCGGCCGCTTGGTCCAGTTGGCTCTTGGCTGCGGTCAACTCCGCTGTCTTACTGTCTAATTCTAACTTGGCAGCGGTAAGGGTAGCCTCATTTTCAGCAATGGTTTGACTAGCTGCGGTCAACTGAGCAGCCGCACTATCTAACTCCATCTTCTTGCTAGCTAATTCCTGCTCCGCTTGGGCAATTTGACTTGCTGCACTGTCCAAGGTAGCCTTTGATGATGCCAATTGACCCCAACCTGCTGACAATTGGTTGCCTGCATCGACTAACTGGGCATAACTAGAATCTAAGGTCGCCTGCCCTGAAGCCAATTGACTAGCTGCATCTGTTAGTGTAGCCTCTGCACTGGCGATTTCAGATTGACCAGAAGCTAATTGGCTTTCCCCATCAGAAATTTGAGTCTGAGCATCTGTTAGCTGACTCTTGGCATAAGTCAATTCATCTTTTGCCTCAGCAATCTTATCATAGCCTTCATCAATCTGTTCTTGGGCATCTGTCTTGACTTCCGCTAAACGAATAGCGGGTTGATCCGCTAAAAGCTCCTTAACGGCTTTCTTATCTTCGTAAATCTTATCCAGATAGGTCTGTTCGTAAGGACTTAGACCAGCCAAATCATCATAGGCAATCCGTGCAATCATATAAACATCCGAATCAAATGTTGCCTCGGGAACGACCGCATAGCCATTTAACTCACCGCTTCCGGCTGTACTCTGTCCCAGATTGACCCGCGACAGCAATTCAGAGGAATTCACAAAACCTGTAATGGTAAAGGAGTGCTGGGTTAAGACCTGACTATCCGCGTCAGCTTTTTCATCAAGAGTAATCGTGTCGCCAATCTGATAGTCGCCTTGATAGGCTGCAGATAGAGCAATCTCATTTGTCTTGCTTGGAAGAGAACCCTCAACAACTTCATAAGTCGATAATTCCTTAGGAGTAGAAAAAACTCGGAAAGAAACCGTTGAATCTGTGGCTACAACATCTTTGAAATAACCGTACTCAATTGTTGCCTCATCATCAAGACTACTGAGCAGAGTCTGGTCAGACTGGGACAGACCATAGTCACTGATAACAAAGAGATCCGCAACTTGATGTTCTTCAAAGAAGTGTTCCCCTGTCGTCCGCATATCTGGTGCCGTCACTTTAAGACCAATCAGGGCGAAAGAGCCAAGAGCCATAAGGGAAACGATAGAAGTTACACGTCCTTTGGAACTGCTGAAGGATTGACGAATATCCTTCCAATAGGTTTTTGAAACCATAGCAACCTCCTAGTATTCCAAATCTGCGATAGACTGCGGATGCTCGTTGATATCAATGGACTGCACACGGGCATCGTGCATCCGAATGACACGGTCAGCAAGTGGAGCCAAGGCACCATTGTGGGTAACGATAATGACTGTCGAACCCTTGATACGCGCCATGTCCTGCAGGATTTGTAAGACCTGTTTACCAGTCTTGTAGTCCAAAGCCCCGGTTGGCTCATCACAAAGCAGGATTTTTGGATTTTTAGCAACCGCACGGGCAATGGCCACCCGTTGCTGCTCCCCACCTGATAATTGGGCTAGGAAGTTGTTTATACGGTGTCCCAAGCCCACATCTTGCAAGGTCTGGACAGGGTCAAGAGCATCCTTGACAATCTCTGACGCCAACTCTACATTTTCCTTGGCGGTCAAATTGGACACCAAGTTATAAAACTGAAAGACAAATCCCACATCTTCACGACGGTACTTGGTCAGCTGGTGGTCGTTGTAGTCTGAAATGTCCGTCCCGTCAATGATGACATTTCCTTCATCATTAGTGTCCATTCCACCTAGAATATTGAGGACCGTTGATTTCCCCGCACCTGATGAGCCGAGGATAATAACCAACTCTCCCTTTTCAATTTCAAAGTTGATATCATTGTTGGCAACGATTTCCGTTTCCCCAACCTGATAGCGTTTATAACTGTGCTTTACTTCAATATAAGCCATATGATTCTCCTATCTTATTCAACAATTCTGTTCTTTTTGTTCAAACAAGTTGAATTAAATAAACAACATGTTGATTAAATTACTTGCTTAGTATATACTAGACTTACAGAGAAAACAATAAGCAAAATTTCAAAAACTGTTGATTTAAGGAGAAGACATGACAACATCACAAAAACGAAACACCCAAACCAAAGAATACATCAAGCAGGCCCTGACCATACTACTGATGGAAGAGAAGTTTGAAGACATTTCTGTCAGCAAGATTACCCGAAAATCTGGTATCAATAGAGGAACCTTTTACCTACATTACATCGATAAGTACGATCTTATGGAGCAATTGAAGGAGGAAACATTAGGTAATATGAAGGCCATTCTGACAGATACTCAGCTGTCTCCTCGACAAATTATCCAAGCCGCCCTGAACTATATGAAGTCAGACTTTAACTTTCTCTATGCCATTTCCCGCTGCCACTATGTCAATTTTTCGGAAACGATTAAGGAATTTCTCGTCAGCGTCATTGACTTGACCCCAAATGGTCGGGAACATACAGTACAATATTTCCAGATTCCTGAAACCTACGCCCTTGAGGTGCTGACTTCCAGTGTTGAAGGAATCATTTCCCACTGGATTGCCCAAGGCGGACAGGAAAGCACCGAAGAATTGACCGACATCATCCTCAAGATTTCAAAATTTGAAGAATGGACATAAGGAGCATGAGCATGACCTGCATTTTTTGCCACCAACTCAAAGAAAAAGATATTCTCTACCAGACAGAGCATTTCAAGGTCGTCTGGGATATTGACCCTGTCCAAACGGGGCATCTACTGATTATCAGCAAGAAACACTATGACACGCTCAGCCAAGTCCCTCCTGCTGTTCGCCATGAACTGTCGGACTTGGAAGTTTTTTTGACTGAAAAACTCTGCCAGGAATTAGCGATTGACGGTGTGATCACAGCCTGCAACGATCGCTTATTTGACGCTGGTACCCACTTCCACTTCCACGCCCACCTAATTCCACGCTTTCAATCAGACGGCTTCTGGGACCGAATTTCACTTGCACAAGTGCAACTAGACCTGCATAGATTTCTCAAAGCATTATAAAAAGCAGCACGACAAAGATATTATTCAGATAAGGGCACCTCTAAATACAGCAGAAATAGGCCAGAGTCTCCAAAAGTTAAAAAATACACTATTCGAGTTACCCTTTCGTTCCTCCAAGAGCGTATTTTTTTACTATATTTGGGGGATTCCCCCATTTTAGACAGTCTTCACCCATGAATTCAACTTGAGGCGTCTAATTTGTTCATATTGACAGAAATTGTAAACCAAGTTGGCTAACATGACATTGGTGTTCGCACGAGCACTGCCAATTCCCCTGACGAGACTCCCCTTCATACTGTTTTTTATGAAGCCGAAAACATGTTCCACCCGACAACGAATTTTGGAAATCTTTCGATTCACTTTTTTATCAACCTCTGTTAGTTGACTATTACGAAAAGCACGACGCACCGTATGGTGGGCGCAGTTTTCAGGAACAGGTTGGTTATAGTAGGCGCTGTCGTCAAAAATAGGTTCATTGGCATCACAAATTTGTGCCAAGACCTGTGAGTCATGGACATTCGCCGGGGTTACTTCAAAGGTTTTGATTAGCTTAGACTTAGAACCTGTATTCACAGCTCAGCAACTCTATTCAGGGCTTATTTTTCGCTACTCATCGTTGCTTTTTTCGAAATACAGTCAGTATTCCTTCAAAAAAACGCCTTGATTATCGTAAAATAAGCTCCCGTTTAGAATGACTTCGCTTATGAATACAGGTTCTTAGCATCTACGCAGATATAGTTCTTATATCCATAGCAACTTTGACCGCCTTTTTTTGTCCAACTTGCATCCGTATCCTTTTGGGCGGATTTGTTTTTATTCCAATCAGATGGTCGTTTGCCAGATTTAATCTCTTTATTTTCCTGTCGGCTATTGCGCTGCTTAGGAGCATGAACGAATATTGCGTCTACAATTTGACCTTGATGGGCAATCAGGCCTTCCTTTGATAAACTCTGATAAAACTGATGAAATAAGGCTATTTCCTTTCCTGATTTGGTCAATCGATCACGATAAAGCCAGATAGTTTTGGCATCTGGTACTTGATTTTCGTGGCATCCAACAAACCGACGAAAAGATAATCGATCGAGCAGTTGATACTCCATCGCATCGTCTGATAGATTATGGAGCCTCTGAAGAAGTAAGACTTTAAACCTCATCATGAAGTCAAGATGAGGTCGGCCTCCTTTGGCTGGATTCTTGTCTTCTTTACCGAAAATATCTACCAAAATTGGCTGGAACTGTGATTAGTTCACAACTTGATCCAACCGGTCTAAAGGATTACCTTTTTCGCTCAGTTTCTTCAAAATTAATTCGCCATCTGTAAATAAGTGTATAACCTACTCCTATCATCATTTCTATCTCTATTCTCTCATATGCTTAACTTTGACGCAAGTTATTAGAGGTGCCCTTAATAAACTCTGCTTGAGTGTTTACACAAAATTTTTGACAGAACCGACAAACCATATTAAGCAACAAATTTAACTAAAATGTACTATAAAAATTCACTTCAATTAACTAAGATTGAAAAAGAAATAATTGTCTAAAATTTAACTTTTTACAAATCAAAGGTGTCTCTATAAACTAGCACCCTCTCTAATAACTTTCCCCTATAGCTATAGAAAATTAAAAAGCCTTGGAAACTGCTAATCCCAAGGTTTTCTTAGTATTCTATTGTATCAATTTCCTTATTCCGATTTCTGTTGCTATTAGTTTAATCATCCCAAACCTCACTATTTCTATTTATCATTATATCATATCTCGTCCAGAATAATACAGACTAATCCCACACTTCCTCATACAATGAAACATTTTGATCCCTCGTGTTCTCATCCCCAGGATAATCAGAAGGAGCTTTCAAAAAGTAAAAGAGCTCGGTCACCCTCACTCTTTCATTTTTGATTGGACGATGGACCTGATAAGCAGGAGCCTCATCCATTTGTTAGACCTTTCATTGGAAAAACGGCAAAGTTCTTATAGCTCAGGTGTCAGTACAGCCAAGTTTGGTTCTGCTGGGTTGGACACGAGCGGAAGCATTCTTTTGCCCTATCGTTGAACTACTCCCCAACTCCCTCAACATCCTTCAATTTGACTGAGACGATTTTGGATACACCTGATTCTTGCATAGTGACACCATACATGGCATCTGCAGCGGCCATAGTCCCTTTTCGGTGGGTCACGACGATAAACTGACTGGCCTTGTCGAAGCGATTGAGGTAGTCGCCAAAGCGTTTGACATTGGCCTCGTCTAAGGCAGCCTCCACCTCATCCAAGATGACAAAGGGGATCGTTTTGACGCGGATGATGGCAAATAGCAGAGCTAGGGCCGAGAGGGCCTTCTCCCCACCAGACATGAGGTTGAGAGATTGGATTTTCTTGCCAGGAGGCTGGACCGAAATCTCAATCCCAGCCGTCAGCAAATCTGACTCCGTCAAAATCAAATCGGCAGAGCCACCGCCAAACATCTGGCGGAAGGTCTGCTGGAAGGAGAGGCGAATCGCCTCAAAGGTCTCCCTAAAGCGGTCCTTAACCTCTGTGTCCATCTCCTTGATGGTATCCAGGAGCAAGTTCTTGGCCGACAAGAGGTCTGCCCTTTGTTCAGAAAGAAAGGCCAGGCGCTGGCTGACTTCCTCAAACTGATCAATGGCTTCCAAATTGACTGGACCTAAGCGCCTAATCTTGCCTTCCAGCTGCTTAAGGGTCTGCTCTGCACCCGCTAGGTCCTCTAGGACCTGAGCTTGATGATCAGCCGCCTCATAAGTGAGTTGGAAGTCCTCTGCCAACTTGGCAAGGAGATGGCGCAAGCGCTCTGACAAATGCTCAATTTCTGCCTCTAACTTTGTCTGCTGACGGATCAGGTCTTCGTTGCGCGTGCGACTCTCAGCCAGACGGATGGCTAGATCTTCTGCTTGGCCTTCTAAATCCTCCATCTCAAAGCGGTGACGAATCTGGTCCTGCGACAGAGCCTCCTTGCGCTCTTGACAATCCGCCACTTGCTCCAAAAGACTTTCCTTATCTCTTGTGCTTAATTGCAGGGTCTTGCTGGCAATGACTGCCTCCAAAGAAGTGATTTCCTGATGGAGATGAGCCAACTCCTCTTGGAGTCGGACCTGCTCAGTATGGGCGAAACGCTTCTCGCCTTGGAGCTGATTCTCTTGAAGTTTAGCTGCTGATAAGGACGTGTTGAGCGCCTGAAGATGGCTCTCCACCGCATCTTTATCTCCCTTGACTTGCTCGATACGCTGGCTAAGCGCCTGCTTGTCTTCATCAATTTGGGCAAGCTCACCCTTCAAAGTCTCCTCTGCTTCTTCCAACCGAGACAGGTCTGAGAGGTCCGTATCATTGGCCTTTAAGGCCAACAGGGCCTCCAAATCCGCCAAATATTTGGCCTGACTGTCGTACTGAAGTTGAGCCTTTTGTTCCTTTAGACGTGCCGCTTCGCCAGCCTCTTTGAGATCAGCTAGACGAAGGACTTGCTGGTCCAAGACCGTCTTGGCTTGGGCCACTTGACTTTCCGCTTGGCTCAACTCTGTCTTCAGCTGAAGAATGGTCCCTTGCAGTTGGTCTAACTCTGGTTTGATAAAATTACTGTTGTTCTGGCGATTGGCACCACCAGCATAGGCACCGCCTGTACGGATTTCAGAACCGTCCAAAGTGACTAAGCGCACCTGAAAATTGGTCTTTCGTGCAGCCTGATTGGCCTCTTCCAAGGTTTCAAAAATAGCTGTCGTGCCCAAGAGGTTCTGGAAAACCGTGGTGTGGGCAGCGTCAAATGCCACCAAATCCACAGCCAATCCCAAAAAGCCTGGCTGGTTGGTCACCTGGCTCAAGTGGTGACTGGCTAACTGACGCGGTTTGATGGTTGTCAGAGGCAAGAAGGTCGCCCGTCCCTGGCGGTTCTTTTTCAAGAAGGCAATGGCCTGGGTTGCTGCTTTTTCGTCCCTTACCATGACATGCTGGCTAGCAGCCCCCATCGCAATCTCAATGGCTGTTTGGTATTTGGGATCAAAGGTCACGTGCTCGCTGACTGCTCCTATAATACCCGATAGCTGGTTTGAGGCCTGTAAGACACTGCGAACACCAGCATAAAAATTGGTGTGGTTCTTCAGGATGTTGGTCAGGGTTTGGGCTCGCCCTTCTGTGCCCTTGAGCTGGTCCATGAGGGTAAACATGGTTTCCTGCTTGGTCTGATAGTCTTGCTTGAGACCGGCCTCTGCCTTGGCCTCCTCCTGATAGGTGGCGATGAGGTTTTGGACGTCTTCTTGGGCCTCCTGATAGATGGTCTGCCTTTGGCTAGTCTCTTGACGAGCCACTGCGACCTCTTCTTTTAAGTTGGCAAGCTCGGTCGCCTGACTTGCTGACTGCTCCTTCAGATGCTTGATTTGGTTGGTGAGGGCCGTCAATTGGTTGGACTTGTCTGCCTCGGTTTGCATGAGTTGAACAAATGCTTCCCGCAACGATTCGATCACCTGATCTGGGCTTTCTGAAAATTGGCGCAACTCCTGGGTCAGTCCTTCTATTTCAAGGATGACCTGGTTCAGGCGATTATCTAAGCCATTCAAGGCCTTTTCCTTGCTCTTAAGCTCTTCTTGGGTATTGGTATAACGGCTATTCAGGGCTTCCAAACGATCACTTGCTTCTGCCCTACTGGCTTCGTTTTGATTGGCTTCCAAATCCTGCAGGGCAATTTTTTGTTCCAGGTCTGCCATCAGCTGGGTCAGATGGACCAGGTCCCCTTGGAGTTTTTCTCCTTTAGCTTGCAGTTCTTGCCGTTTCTCTTTAATGGCCTGATTAGCCACCTCCATCTGGTCCCTTTGGCTATAATAGCTCTCGAGGGCATTTTGAACCTGACCTAGCTGGGTTTCCAGCTCAGTCAACTGGCCCTTTCCAAGCTTGATCTGCCCAACCAGAACATTGAGATAGAGGTCTTTTCGCTCTCCATCCAAGACCAAAAATTGTTTGGCCGTCTCTGCCTGCTTGGTCAGGGGTGCTATTTGAGTATCGAGTTCATAGATGATGTCTTCTAGTCGATCCAGGTTGTCCTGGGTCTGATTGAGCTTACTTTCCGTCTCTTTTTTACGGGTCTTGTACTTGAGGACACCGGCCGCCTCTTCAAAAATTGCACGGCGCTCTTCAGGTTTAGAGTTGAAAATAGCCTCTACCCGCCCTTGGGAAATGATGGAGAAGGAATCTCGTCCCAGACCTGTATCCATGAAAAGATCGTGAATATCCTTCAAGCGAACTTTTTTGCCATCAATCAGATACTCGCTATCTCCATTGCGGTAAATTTGCCGTTCCACCTTGATTTCCTTAGCCCGATCCTTGATGAACTGGTCACTATTATCCAAAACAACCGTAACAGAAGCAAAGTTCAAGGGTTTGCGATTCTCGGTCCCTGCAAAGATGACATCAGGCATTTTACCACCGCGCAAGCTCTTGGCCGAAGATTCTCCCAAGGCCCAGCGCAAACTTTCTGTGATATTGGACTTGCCTGAACCATTAGGCCCCACAACAGCCGTCACACCTCGATCAAAGACGACCTTGGTCTTGTCCGCAAAGGATTTGAAGCCCTGCATGTGAATTTCTTTTAAATACATCTCACATCTCCTTGCTCGACAGCAGCACGGGCGGCATTTTGCTCAGCTAATTTCTTAGAGCGTCCCTGCCCACGGCCGATAGGTCTGCCTTGCACCCTAACTTCCACTTCAAATAATTTCTCATGGGCAGGACCTGTCTCAGCCACCACTTGATAGTCAATATCAATCTCGCCATTGACCTGCAACATCTCCTGGAGCCGAGTCTTATAGTCCTCCACCTTCTCAAAGGTGCCTTGCTCCAGATGCGGGATCATGACCTGCTTGAGGAAACTTTCAACAGCCTCCACGCCTTGGTCCAATAGCAGAGCTCCTAAAAAGGCCTCAAAAGCATCTCCTAGGATCGTATCCCGATCACGGCCGCCAGATTTTTCCTCGCCCTTGCCCAAACGCAGATAGGGCGCAAAACCACATGTCCTAGCAAAACCAGCCAAACTCTCCTCACGGACAAAGGTTGAGCGAAGTTTGGACATTTCGCCTTCAGGCTTTTCAGGATAATCTTCGAACAGGTAGCGTGAAATAATCAATTGGAGAACAGCGTCTCCTAAAAATTCCAAGCGCTCATTGTGTGAAATTTTTAAGAGGCGGTGCTCATTAGCATAAGAAGTATGGGTAAAAGCCGTTTCCAAGAGGGAAATATCCTGGAAATGAATCCCGTAATCCTTCAAAAGTCTTTGATTTAATTGATGCATGTGTAACTCTTTCTATGTTTTGCAATAAGCACTCAAGGGAGCCGTTTTAGCCCGCGCTAGCGTAAACCCTTTCACTGCTGACCAAAATGGCCAGAGGCAGAGAAGACCCCGCCTCTGAGAGAGTTTACGATGGCATTTGGACAGCGGGATTGGGTGAAAAAGGATTAAACGGTTACGCAACTCTCGACAGCCTCTTTTTCCTTAGCCACTATTCCTTTCGTTTGTCTCTAGCAGACGCAAAAGCCCCTGTCAGACCAAGATCCCTTTGGCAAACTTGTCATTGTTAACGGTTAAAAACTGGACCAGACTGAGAAAGTGTGTACCAGCTTAAACCTAAGCGACACCAGCACTCCCTTAAATCTCCGTCAAGGGGGTCGCCGTATCTGGTGATGTGTCAAAGAGATGGAAGTCTTCCCCGACCCGTAAATCCGCCTGAGCCAGCTGGTTAAAGACGGTCATATGGGCTAACTCTTTGATATTATTTTCCTTAGACAGGTGGCCCAAATAAATCTTCTTGGTCTTTTGGCCTAGGCTACGAATCATGGCTTCCGCACCATCTTCGTTACAGAGGTGGCCCATATCCGACAGGATCCGCTGCTTGGTCCGCCACGGGTAAGAACCTGCTCGTAAGATTTCAATATCATGATTGGCCTCAATCAGATAGGCATCCGCATTTTCAATCATCCCTACCATCCGATCGCTGACATAGCCCGTGTCCGTCAACATGACGAAACTCTTACCGTCCTTCATGAAGCGGTAAAACTGAGGGGCAACGGCATCGTGGCTGACTGCAAAGGAAGCAATATCCAAGTCTCCGAAGGTTTTGAGGGTCTCCCGTTCAAAAATGTGCTTTTGCTCATTGGACAGCTTCCCCAAGGTGTTTTTGGCTTCGAGGACCTGCCAGGTCTGGGTATTGGCATAAACATCCAGCCCATACTTACGGGCCAAAATCCCGACCCCTTTCACATGATCGCTATGCTCATGGGTAATGAAAATGGCATCCAAATCCTCCGCTTTACGGTCAATCTCACCGAGCAACTGCTCCACTTTTTTACCCGTCAATCCAGCATCGACCAATATCTTTTTCTGATCAGACTCCAAGTAAAAGGCATTTCCTGTTGAGCCCGAAGCTAATATACTGTATTTAAATCCCTGCATCTGTCTCCGTCATTTCTAATTTATCCAATACCTCCGTGTCCTCCCAATCTTCTGAAACCAGCTTGTCGTAAGGCAGAACCATGGTAAAGGTTGAGCCCTTGCCATAGTCGCTTTTGGCCCAAATAAAGCCTTGGTGCGCCTTGATGATCTCCTTGGCAATGGCCAGTCCAAGACCTGTTCCACCTTGGGCACGGCTCCTGGCCTTGTCCACCCGATAAAAACGGTCAAAAATCTTAGACAAATCGCTCTTTGGAATCCCCAAGCCCTCATCTGCAATGGAAATGATCAGCTGATTTTCCGTTGTTTTCATACTAATGGTGATATTGCCCCCATCAGGCGAGTACTTGATGGCATTATTGACAATATTATCCACTACCTGGGAAATCTTATCGGTATCAATCTCGATCCAGATTGGCTTGATGGGGTAGTTTCGGATAATGGTGTAGTTCTTCTTGTCTTCCTGTTGCTTCATCTGGTCGAAGCGATTGAGGATAAAGGTCATAAAGGCCGTAAAGTTGACCAGCTCCAATTCTAGTTCAATGTTCTGATTGTCAAACCGTGAGAGATTGAGGAGGTCTGTAATCATCCGCATCATCCGGTTGGTCTCATCCAGCGATACCTTGACAAAACTAGGCGCCACCGCATCGGTCAAGGCTCCCTCATGAAGGGCTTCAAGATACGATTTGACCGAGGTTAGAGGCGTCCGCAATTCATGGCTCACATTAGAAACAAAAAGCCTGCGTTCCCGTTCTTCCTTGATTTGTTTGGTCATGTCATGCAGGACCACCACAAGCCCTGCTGTAAAGCCAGACTCCCGCCTGATTGGAGCGATATTAGCTCTAAAGCTCATGTATTCCCCTGTCTGACTCGGTAGCTCCACATAGAGTTCTGGCGTGTTTTTAAGCAAATCACTAAAGCTATAATGCTCAGCAATATCCAAAACATCTACCAAGAACATCTCGCCCATGACCGTTTGATCCAGCAAGCCCAACTGGCGCTTAGCCGCTTCATTGATCAGGATAATGCGGCCCTGACGATCCGTAGCCAGTACCCCATCACTCATATAGGTCAAGATAGAAGATAGGCGATTTTTCTCCTGCTCCAGGCTGTCCTGGGTTAGACGAATAACCTCAGACAAATCGTTGAGGCTATTGGTCATATCGGTCAGCTCAGGACTTCCTAAAACATCCAAAACGTCAGAATAATCCCCCTGAATCAAATCCTGGACCTTTTGATTGAGCAACTTAATCTGCTTGTTGTCCTTGTGGTTTTCAAGGAGCAAGAAAATCAAGATTGCCAGAAAACCAAAAACAATCAATCCAAAAATGAAGCCAGAGGAAAAAATAAAGAGTCTAATTTTTTCAATCATTATTTCTAATGTAATAGCCGACACCACGTCGGGTCAAAATGTACTCTGGACGGCTTGGCACGTCCTCAATCTTTTCACGCAGGCGCCGCACTGTCACATCTACCGTTCTGACGTCTCCAAAATAATCATAGCCCCAGACCGTCTCTAGGAGATGCTCCCGAGTCATAACCTGACCTGTATGGGTCGCCAAATGGTAGATCAATTCAAATTCACGGTGGGTCAGCTCCAAATCACGGCCTTCCTTACGCACCAAGAAGGCATCTGGCAGAATCTGCAGATTCCCAATCACGATTTCAGATAGGGGTTTGATTTCTGTCTCAGTCTGTTGTTCAGAAATCTCGCTACGGCGTAAAAGCGCCTTAACCCGAGCTTGCAGCTCTCGATTCGAAAAGGGCTTGGTCACATAGTCATCTGCCCCAATCTCAAGACCGATTACCTTGTCAAATTCGCTATCCTTGGCTGACAAGACGATGATAGGGACATTGCTGGTCTTACGGATAGTTTTGGCCACTTCAAGGCCATCCAGCTCAGGCAACATCAGGTCTAAGATCAGGATATCTGGCTTTTCCGCCTCAAACTGGGCCAAGGCTTCACGCCCATCAAAGGCAGTCACAACCTCATAACCTTCCCGTGTCATATTGAATTTTATAATGTCCGAAATCGGTTTTTCGTCATCAACAATTAATATTTTTTTCATAGCTGTATCCTCAAGTATTTCTCTTCATTATACCAAAAATTCAAATAAAAAGCAGTTTTGACCTTCTTTTTCAGGTTCATCAGCACCACCTACTCCTCCTCATCCGACAACTGGGCCAGGAGAATATCATAAGCTGTTAGGCCTTCTGGTGCCTGACGGACAAGGTCCAAGGTCTCTTCTGGAAAAGCCCTGCTAGCTGACGTTACGGCATCCAATTCCCCGGATAGCAGTTCTTCAATCGTCACCATGACTAACCTCCTTGTAAAAATAAGTTGATAGAGACTGTTCAATTCCAAGTTTTAAGAAGCTTCAAGCGTAACCACTGCAAGTTTTCCCGAACAAAAGAAAGTGGGACAAAAATCGATAATTCATCAAAATTCAATTTACCTCACTATTATGGTTCTAAGTTCTGTCTGATTTAGTCTATCTCCAGACTCTCTTTGACTCTGACTCCGTCCGTTTTATTTCCAACTTCCAAAGGTCCACCAGACCTTTGAAGTATACAGGAACAAGTCTAAAACAGGCAAAGCTCATTGTCTCTTTTTAATTTCTATTGACAACCTAACCCCAGGCTGTCAAAGCTCTCAACGAATTACACCTTGCTCGACAATTCAAAATAGATTGAGAGATTAAGACGGAGTCCCAAGCTCACGCTCGTTTCCCTCACTTCTTATTACCTAGGCTTTTTCTTATCATACTATAAAAAGCCTAAATTTTCCTAAATTTAAGTCTTTTATGGCGGAGCCGATCTTTTCTTGAAAACGTTTTAAGCTAGCGCTATAATAAGAGTGATAAGACCTCACTAACTCACAGCAACCGATTGTAGAAAGGAGACTACGGTATGCTTAGTAGACAGTCGTTCAAATGCCAAGATTGGCTTTTAGTCAGCGGATTTTTAAGCTGGTTGAGCTTGATTTTCTTTCCTCTTTGTCTCACCCAGCCTGGCCTAGTTGCTATTATCGGACTCTTTGCCTGCTCTCTCATCGGAGTCGGGCACTATTCCAGGGGTGACTGATAAAGCTAGTCGTCTGATTTTACTAAACTAAAAAGGAACTCTCCATGAAAATAACCTTTAATAAACAGTTTTACAAGAATGTTTTCATTTATCTCTTCATACTCAATCTCGTCCATCTTATCAAAACCAATTTCTTTCAGAACTCAGCCCCTAAAATTATCCTCATGTTCCTTGCTCTAGGTTTTCAACTCTTTTTTGCCTTGACAGCACCTCTTCAAGAGCGACGACGCAACAAATGGCTTATCCTCATTTTTGTCCTCTCAACCATATGGACGATCTATGCTTGATTTTTTATCATAAAATCAAGAAGGTTCTAAAATCTAAAAAGCAGTTCTATACCGACACAAGCCAACCTTAGAAATCCCAAAATCCAGCCTCCTTTTGGAAGCTGGTTTTTTTAGTCTATAGTCTTCTGAGTCATCATACGCAGGCTGACTTCAAAGCCCATCATATCTCCTTCATTGATCTGGCGCAGGGTCTCATCCAGCTGAAGGTCAAATTCCTGAAAGGCTTGTCGACTCTTGGCCAGGCGTTCCTCCACCTGATAGTAGTCCTTGGGGGATGCCTTCATCTTGAGGTAGGCATCGAGGATTTCTTCGTATCGGCCCATATTAGCCTCGTGGATGGCCAAGAGTTCCTGTTTATTAGGAAGAGCTGGGCTGGCTAACTTTTGGCGAATGGCCTGGTCATCCTGCTGAATACTCTCTATGGAAGACCAGACTTCTGGCACTAAGGCCTTTAACTGCTCGTCTGTCAGGTTTTTGACAGCCACTTTGGGAAGGACAAGTTTAGGACGTTCCAGCTGACCCTTGGTAGGCAAGAGATCCCTAGCCTCCTCGATCAGGTCCCAGGCAGATTGGCTGGTTGGTAAGGCCAGCTGTTTTTGCTTAGCCTTTAAAAGCTTGGTTAGGTCAGACAAGTCTGTCGCTATCTGCTGCTGCAAGCGCAGGTAGTCTGTTGGAAATTTCGAGGCCGTAGTCTGTTGCAATTGTCTCGTATTGCCAGCCAAACGAGTTGTCAAGAAGTTCAAGCGCGCTTCTGTCCGTTTACGGTCTACACTCCGAAACAAGGGAAGCGCCAGACCACCGATTCCCAATAAAATAGCCAGACCAATTCCTACTTCAAGCATACCTTTTGCCTCACCCTTTTTCAATAATTATAGCATATTTTTAAAACCCTGACAGCAAAAAGGAAATCGGCAAGCCTGTAGCCTGCCGGTTCTCCCTTTATAAGTGGCTTTCGCGTTCTGCAAAAGCTGCCTTGGCTAGCTCGACCAACTCAGCGATCAAGTCAGGATAGGCCAGTCCCATATTAGCCCAGAGCAAGGGGTACATAGACCATTGGGTGAAGCCTGGCATGGTGTTGAGTTCATTGAGATAGATTTGACCGTCTTCTGTGTAGAAGAAGTCACAGCGTGACAAGCCTGTTCCACCGATTGCTGCAAATGCCTTCTGAGCATAATCGCGCATCTGCTGCGCTACCTCGGCATCAATCTCTGCAGGGATAGCCATAGTGATTTTGTTATCGATGTACTTGGCATCATAATCGTAAAAGGCCACATCTTTCACAACTTCACCTGGTTCCGTGGTGCCAATTATGTGATTGCCTAGGAGGCCAACTTCGATCTCACGCGCCACAACTCCCTGCTCTACCAAGACGCGACTATCATAACGAAAGGCCAAGTCTAGGGCCACATCGAGCTCCTCTGGACGGTCGACCTTTGAAATACCGACACTGGAGCCCATATTGGAGGGTTTGACAAAGACAGGATAGGTCAAGGTTTCGTTGACTTCAGTCACCTTGGCTGAACGGTCCTGCTGAGACGTTAGAGCGACATAGGCCACCTGGGGAATGTCGATACTTGCAAGCACCTGCTTGGTCGCAATCTTATCCATAGCCAGACTGGACGTTAAGACATTGGTTCCGACATAAGGCAATTTCAAAACCTCTAAGAACCCTTGCATGGAACCATCTTCGCCCATAGGACCGTGGAGGAGAGGAAAGACAACAGCCCCTTCTTCATAGATCAAAGACGCAGGAATCTTGTCCTCCCAAACCACTGTGCTATTGGTCATCAGACGCTCGCTCTCCGCAGGCTTTTCTTCAAAAACCTGAGTCCTGATAAAATCCCCTCCCTGGGTAATGAAATAAGTCTTGACCTTAAAACGGTCATAGTCAACTGCCCGCATGACACTCTCTGCTGATAGGACAGACACTTCCTTTTCTGCCGAACGGCCGCCATACAGTAATATTAAGGTTTCCTTAGCCATTTTATCTCCTTCTTCTGTTTGCAATTTATAATTCTGTTCGATTTTGAATAGCCCTCAAGAGGGTCAATTCATCCGCATACTCAATGTCAGCGCCGACAGCTAGACCGCGTGCCAGACGGGTTACCTTGATTCCCGCAGGCTTCAAGACCCGCGAAATGTACATGGCTGTCGCTTCGCCGTCCGCTGTCGCATTGGTCGCCACAATCACCTCGGTCACCTGGCCATCCATTAGGCGGCTGATCAGGCTCTTAAGGTTGATGTCATCTGGACCGATCCCATTCATAGGGGAAATCAAGCCCTGCAAGACATGGTAGAGGCCGTGGTACTCTTGGATATTTTCCATTGCCGAAACATCCCTACTATCTTCGACAATCAGGATGGTTGTCTGGTCCCTGGTCTCGTCCTGACAGATGGCACAGGGATCTTCGTCTGTCAGATTACCACATTGCCCACAGTAGGTCAATTCACGCTTAGCAGCTAAAAGATGCTTGGCAAATTCATTGACATCCTCATCTGACATCCCGATAGTATAAAAAGCCAAGCGCGTCGCAGTCTTGATACCGATCCCCGGCAGTTTAGAATAAGAGTCAATCAATTTTGCAATAGGTGTAGGGTATAACATAATATTCCTTTAGTTCATAGGGTAAAGTTGGTGGTAGAGATTGATGATATCTCTGGTCACTAGTTGGCTGGTCTTGGTGTCCAAATCCGTGCTGTGGGGCAGAATAACCGCAACCGCAATTTGGGGATTGTGGCTGGGAGCATAGGCTACGACATTGGAATTAATGGCTGCTTTTTGCTCTCCTTCTTTGGTCGTCACAAAGGTTTCGGCAGTTCCTGTCTTAGCAGATATGGGCACTGCTGCCCCTTGGCCGATTGTTTTTCCTGTCGTATAGCCCGAAGGATTGTGAACCACCTGGTAAAAACCTTCTTTCAAGAGAGCCAGTTGATCCCCTGTCAAAGGAACCTGATTCAAGAGGGTATAAGGCACAGGCTCAATCAAATCTCCCAAGCCTCCTTCCTCTGTATTGTCATAAATTCCTTGGACCAAGCGCGGTGCCATCCGATGGCCACCGTTAGCAATGGTAGCCACATACTGGGCCAGTTGCATGGTCGTGTAGTTGTCAAACTGGCCGAATGAATTGGTCAAGTAGTTGGCGACACTGTACTGGTCTGGCACGATTCCCTGAGATTCCAATGGCAGGTCAATCCCTGTCGGCACGCCCAAGCCGTACTGGCCAAAACCTTCTCTGAGGGTAGCCATGGCTTCTGCCAAGTGATTGGTCCTAAGAATCATGTTGGGCCTATAGTCTTCCTGCATAAGCTTGAGAGCTATTTGGACCATGTAGGTGTTGGATGAGTATTGAAGGGCTTGGATAGCGTCAATGCTTTGATTGCCAAACTTGGTAAACCAGGACGTAATTGGTGCGGAATCTGCAAAGACAATCGGTTGATCGACCAGAATCTGGTTGCCTTGAAGAGCGCCTTGCTGCCAGGCCGTGGACAGGGTTGCCCCTTTGACCACAGATCCCGGTACGAAGACATCCATCACAGTTCCCAAGGCGTTTTCTTTGAGCTTATCTGTTTCCAGATCGTGCTGGTAGCCCGACATGGCAAGAACAGCCCCCGTTTCAGGATTTAGAGCAACGGCATAAATCCCTTCCGAGTAGGTCGTGTTGCCATTGGCCAATTCGGTCTGGAAGTAGGATTCTAAGATCTTATTGACCCCATCCTGGAAGGCCAGGTCGATGGTCAGCTGGATGTTCTTCCCTTTTTCTCCAGCACTCTCAACCTTCGTCGACTCCAAATTGCCATACTTATCCAAATGGACAGCTTTGAGTTCACGTCTTCCTTGCAGATAGGGCTCGTACTGCTTTTCAAGGTAGGAGGTCCCTACTCGATCCTTCATGGAATACCCCTGTGCCAAGTAATGTTGGGCCTCCTCTTGAGGCAGACCAGCCTGCTCAGTCGAGACATTGCCAATAATGCTGGCGAGCGAAGTCGGTAAGATCTCCCTCTGCCAAGCTGTCTTAACCGTAATTCCTTTTAGGACCTCTTCTTGGCTGGCAATCTTGGCGATCTGACTTGCGGACAAGGGATTCGTCTGAAGCGTAACCGTCTCAAAGTTAGCAGCAGCATTCATCTGGCTAAAGAGCTTTACTACTTTTTCTTCCTCGGGACTATAGGTCAGTTCCTCAGCAGAGACACTGGCTACGGCATTGGCGTAGACTTTCCCTTCAGATAAGCGATTACCAGCAGCATCATAGCGCTGATCTTTGGATAAGGCATTGACCACTTCCGCATAGACCTCCGGATCGGCCAAATGGTAATCAATTTTGTCCCTATCTGATAATTTTACCTTCTCTAAATCTACCAGGGTCACCAAGGCATTGGCTGTCGCCTTGATTTGGAAAGCGGTCATGGTATTAGAACGGGTGAAGGCTACCGCCTGGTGAGGCTTGTTTTCAACCAAGGGAATACCCTTACTATCATAAATTTGTCCCCGAACAGAGCTACTGGTCACGGTCAATTGACTGGCTGTCGCGAGTTTCTTTTGATAAAAATCTTTCTGCACCAACTGCATCTGCGCTAGCCGGGCAATCAAAATCGTAAACAAGACAATGATTAGAGCAAAGAGAACATATAAGCGCTTGGTTGTCACGGTTTGATAGCCCTTGGAGCGTGGATTTTTCAAATGCAGTCTCTTCCCTAAACCCATATCAGTTTTGTCCCCTTTCCCATAAAAGTCAATCCCTATTTTATCACAAATTTTAAAATTTCTCCTCAGGCAACCCTTCTTTAATAGATGAGGAATTTCAAGAAGCTTTTACTGATTCTCCCTCGTTGACTAGCCCGTTAGTCTTGACCCTCCAACTCTCTAAAATTCGCCCCAGTCAAAAGAGCTGAATGTGAGGACCTCGTCTACACAAGATAGATTGACAGCCATCAAAAGACGTAGACAGACTATTAAAATTTTTCACACACCATGCCTCATTTCCTTGACTGGGAAAATAATGTGCTATAATAACAAAGAACATAAAGGAGAAACCTATGCAAAACCATACCATTATGCAGTACTTTGAATGGTACCTGCCGAGCGACCAGAACCATTGGCAACGGTTAGCCCAAGATAGCCAGCACCTCGCCGATATTGGCATCACTAAGGTCTGGATGCCACCTGCCTTTAAGGGGACTGGTCCAGACGATGTCGGCTATGGTGTCTACGACCTCTTTGACCTAGGCGAATTCGACCAAAAAGGGACCGTTGCTACCAAGTATGGCCACAAGGATGACTACTTAGCCGCCATCAAAGCTCTAAAAGAGGCTGGTGTCTCACCGATTGCAGATATTGTCCTCAACCACAAGGCCAACGGCGATGACTTGGAGAGTTTTCAGGTTCTGCGAATGGACCCCAACAACCGTCAAACTCCTCTCTCAGAACCTTTTGAAATAGAGGCTTGGACCCACTTCCACTTTCCTGGTCGAAACAAGACTTACAGCGATTTCGAATGGCACTGGTATCACTTTTCTGGAACTGACTTTGACGCCAAACATCAAGAGACTGGTGTCTACATGATTCTGGGAGACCACAAAGGTTGGGCTGACAATGAGCTGGTAGACAGTGAAAACGGCAATTACGACTATCTCATGTTTACCGATATTGACTACAGCCACCCAGAGGTTTTAGATCATACCTATGAGTGGATGCAATGGTTTGTCGAGACAACCGGTGTAGAAGGATTTCGCCTAGATGCTATCAAACATATCGACCAAGAGATCATCCAAGGCTTGATTCAGAAAGCCAAAGCCCTCTACGGAGATCACTTTTATGTCTTCGGGGAATTCTGGAAGGATAGTTTTGAGTCCAAGGATCGCTATCTAAACGAGACAGATTTTGCCTTTGATTTGGTAGATGTCGGCCTTCATATGAACTTTTTCGAAGCCAGTCAGGCTGGTGAACATTATGACTTACGTCAGATTTTCCAAGGAAGCCTGGTCGAGCATATCCCAACTTCTGCTGTCACCTTCGTGGAAAATCACGACACCCAGCGCGGACAAGCCTTGGAGTCAACCGTTGCCGATTGGTTCAAACCTCTGGCTTACAGCCTGATCCTTCTCAGACAAGAAGGCCTGCCTTGTGTCTTCTATGGCGATTATTATGGGGTTTCAGGAGACTTTGGACAGGCTAGTTTCCAAGAAGTCCTGGATAAGCTCCTCTACTTGCGGGCCAACCATGCCTACGGAGAGCAAATTGACTACCTTGATGATCCCAACTGTATCGGTTGGACTCGCTTAGGTGATGAAGAACATCCCTACGGCCTGGCGGTTATCTTAACCAACGCTAACTTTACCGAAAAGCGAATGCATGTTGGTATCTTGAATGCTGGCAAGACCTTTATCGATGGCCTTGGACACCACGAATTCGAAGTCACCATCGATGACGAAGGTTGGGGCCTTTTCCCTGTCAAGGCTGGATCTGTCTCTGCTTGGCTGGCTAAAGAGGCAATAGAAAACTGAAAACCAACCTATCACTCATAAGCTAATTCTTAAGCACTTGTGCTTTTGTTTCTTTAGGCTATCTGAGCCAAGTTCGATTATCTTTTACACGTCAATAATAGCTAATTTATAGTGATACAACCACTTCCTTAGGTCTTATCCGAACGCCCTAAGCTAAGGCAAAGGTAAGCCAGGGCTCTCCCTTCATTCTGATATTGGCAAAGAATCTTTATTTTTTCTTCGTTTGGACTTCTTTGTCACTTGTAAAAATGCCACTTAGCGTTTTGCAGTCCTCCCAAAATGTGAGACATCAGAAAAACACCCCTATTGAAATCTAGTTAACTAGAAACAAGGGGTGTTTTCTTATAGTCAAACAAGGCTATTCAACAGTTGGTAAACTATCCTAAATCCTGTTTTTCCCAGTATTTTTGAGACAACCGATAGGTAAAACCTGCGATCACCAACAATATCACAAGTCCAACACAAGCTAACATGAGGTTCACAAGAAGTGATGCCGTGTTAAGTAGGATTCCTGCAAAAACAATGAGACCGATAAAAACGAGAAAAGAGACCAGAAGAATAATTGTTTTAGCAACATTTCCCATGCCACGATTAGCTAACTGGGTAACATTTTGCCAATTCAGCTCCAGCAAACGATAATCGCGAATAAAATAGAAACTTTCCATACTATAAGCCGTCAACAGCCATGCAACTAAAGCTCCCAAGAATAGATAGAAAGGCAGCTGTAGCCAAATGGTCAATGCCAGCAAAACCACCGTTGGAATCATGGCTTCAATCAAAAAGGCAAACCAGAATTTAAAGCGTAAGTAGCTCCTCATATCAAAGGGCATAGTCTTGAAGAAATTAAAATTCTCCCGATCTAAGGAAATAATAATACTAGATAGCCCCCCTGCTGACATAATGGCATAGGCTATACCGAAGAAAACAGCCATTGACAAATACCCGATATGATAGTCAATAGCGATCAGCACGTCACGTGCTCCTATAAGAGTCGGCACCATCATGATGACAACAAGCATCGAAGTCATGATGACAAAGGTAAAGAGTATAGTTGGGTCAGCAATCAATCCCAGATGATAATGCCATAGTTGTTGCTTCCATGTTCGTTGCCCTGCCTCTTTTTTTGCCTTTTTAGGAGCTTTACGAACAGAGACAGCTGTACTCGTTTCAAGAGCTGCGTCATAAAAATTCGGTAAGACTCGGTGCTTCACAATAAGTGCTAAGACAGCTCCCCCTCCTAGCCATACCAAAAGGTGGAGACCAACTTTCATGGACAAAGGATTCTCTGCCAAACCATAAAAGAGCCATAGAGGGGCAAAGCCAGATCCAGACTCAACCACTTGCCCATCCGTAAAGGACAATGATGTGTTTTGCAAGGTCAAAATAGCGATCACTGAACCAATGGTTGAAATAATCATAATTGCCCCAGATGCCAATTTCTTGTACTGGCGAAAGACATTTGTTTTGGTCAAAAAATGAACCGCTACAATGGTTATTAAGGTCATGCCAGTGAACAACAAGAGAAAGGATAGCAGCGCTAATGGAATCCCCCACCAAAAAGCATTGCCAAACCGAAAATGAATAAGCACCAAGTAGAGCAATAAAGGCAAGAGAAAGATCAAACTAGCAATGAAAACAACTGAGCCTTTTCCAAGAAAAACCTCTAGCTCTGTCACGGGCAAACTTCGATAGGACTGTAAGTCCTTACTTTCATAAAAGACATTGTACATGCTCAAGAAGGCTTGAAGCATGGTCATTAAAATGAAAATCCCTAGAAATCGGGTAAACATCCCAGGTAGGTCTTCAAATGGAATTCCAAGACTATAGGATCCAAAAATGAAGAGATAAACAATACCTGAAAAGAGGTACTGCCTCAAAATTTTACGTGTCACATTGGCCTTTTTGTCTGGATTAGCCACCTGCTTTTTGCGGTATTTATCAATTTGCGTAGCTTGAAGCGAATAAATCAAGTTGAGTTGGGTTAGTTTTCTAACAACATTAAGCCTCATGGGCCACCTCCTCAACAGGCGCTACAGGAGCACTTTCTGCTTCACGACCAGCCATCCCAAGGTAAATCGTTTCGAGTGGTTTATCAGGGTGTAAGGCTTTAAGCTCTGCTATGGTCCCAAAATAAATTAATTGACCTTTTTTCAAAATGGCAATACGATCACAGATTTGTTCAGCGACTTCTAAGACATGGGTTGAAAAAATAACAGTATTGCCTTCATCGGCATGCTGGCGCATCAACCCCTTGAGGTCAAAGGCAGCCTGTGGATCTAAACCTGTCATCGGCTCATCCAAGACCCATATATCAGGATTAGGCAAGAGAGCACCGATAAGAAAGACCTTTTGGCGCATCCCGTGAGAGAAGGACTCAATCGTTTGGTAACGATTTTCAGTTAAATCAAAAAGGTCCATAAAACGATTGAGCTGTGTTTCTTTTTCCTCTAAGCTAAGACCGTATGAGCTGGCAATCAAGTCCCAAAATTCATCCGCTGACAAACGCAAGAAAAGATCGGGCGAGTCTGCAACATAGCCAATCCGTTTTTTGATGGCCAAACGATTTTCTGCTAAATTCAACCCATCAACTGTAATCGTTCCCGAGGTTGGATTGATAATACTGACCAGAGATTTGATGGTCGTTGACTTTCCAGCCCCATTGTGGCCGATTAAGCCAACAATCTCGCCAGATTTAATTGTTAAATTCAGTTGATCCAAGGCCACTTTATCATCGTAAACCTTTGTCACACCATGAAATTCAATCATATCAACACCTCCAACTTTTTCTTTAAAACCATATTTTTCTATTAACCATTATAATCCATCTAGACCGTTTAATCAAGGTGTCTTCGTTTAAAGACACAAGTGCTCGCTGAACAAAAAAAGAGGTCTAAGCCTCTTTTTTCTGCTTCCATATAGAGCGTTCTGCTACTGCAGTTAGTAAGACATCTGTCGATGAATTTAACGCTGTTTCACAAGAATCCTGGATCACACCAATAATAAACCCGACCCCCACAACCTGCATGGCAATGTCATTTGAAATTCCAAAAAGGCTACAAGCCACTGGAATCAAGAGCAGGGATCCTCCCGCAACACCGGAGGCACCACAGGCAGATAGAGTAGCTACCAGACTAAGGATTAAAGCAGAGGCGAAGTCAATCTCAATCCCCAAGGTTGTCACTGCTGCCAAGGAAAGAACTGTGATGGTAATAGCTGCACCAGCCATATTGATCGTCGCACCGAGAGGGATAGAGACCGCATACGTGTCCTCATCCAGCCCTAGCTTTTCACATAGCTTCAAATTAACTGGAATATTGGCTGCTGACGATCGTGTAAAGAAAGCTGTCACACCACTTTCTCGCAAACACTGGAAAACCAAGGGATAGGGATTGGTTCGCATCATGACAAAAGCAATTAACGGATTCGCCAACAAAGCTACAAGGAGCATACAACCAACCAGAACCACAAGTAACTTGCCATAAGCAGCTACAATACCAAGACCATTTGTCGCAATAGTGTTGTAAACTAGGCCCATAATCCCAAACGGCGCTAAGTTAATAATACCAGCAACCACTTTAGAGGTGACCTCTGCGAAGGTATCAAGGAGGTGCTTAGTGGCCTCACTCACAGAGCGCATGGCTAAACCAAAAATCACTGCCCAAGTCAACACCCCAATATAATTTCCGGTGGCCACTGCATTCACAGGATTATCCACCATACGCATCAATAGGGTTTGAAAAACTTCGCCAACACCTTGCGGTGGCGTAACGTCTGCTACACCCGCTTCAGGTAAAACCAGACTTACCGGGAATAGAAAATGGGCTAGCACAGCCACAAAAGCTGCCAAAAACGTCCCGAATAGATAAAGCATGACAACTGTCCGCATGTTGGTCTTTTGCCCCTGACGCGTTCGAGATAGGGCATTGGCAACCAAAGCAAAGACCAAGAGTGGTGCAATCGCCTTGAGCCCTCCTACAAAGAGATCCCCCAACAAACCAATGACAGATAACTTCGGCAAAAGTAAGCCAAGCATCACACCTAATACGACGCCAGCTACAATCCTTCTGATCAAACTCATTCGACCCCAAATCATTAGAACTCTTTTCATCATAACCTCTTTTCAAATTAGATATTCCCCATCTTATCTCAAAAGAGTCCCTACGTCAAGAGCTTTTGTTTAAAATTTCTAAATCATTTCTATATTCATGCATTTTTGGGATTTGACAATACCAAATGTCTTAAAAAGCCTCTCGTCTAATTATACTTTCTTTTAGTAAACCATCCTAAAACTCTAACCCATAGAAAAAAACTCACTTATTAGCGAGTTTTTCCATTTCCAACCTCAGTTGGAATATTTTTGACGTCACTCATCCGTGACAACCTGTCTACAGGAGCTAGCACTCTTTGTCTAACTTCCGTTAGTAGAATGACTGGCAAGTCAATTGTCCCAAGCCAGACCTTTTATTACTCTCCACCGAGGTAGTATTCGTCAATGATGTTCAATTTTTCGTCCAATTCAAAGACAAGTGGTGGGAAGTTTGGAATTTCCACATCCATGATTTCATCGTCTGACAAACCTTTAATGTGTTTTACGAGAGCACGAATAGAGTTACCGTGAGCACCTACGAAAACGTTTTTGCCGTCTTTAAGAGCTGGTGCAATCTTGTCTTCCCAGAAAGGAAGGGCACGCTCAAGAGTAACTTTCAAGTTTTCAGCATCTGGAATAACAGAATCATCTAGGTGAGCGTAACGACGGTCTGTGTGTGCTGAATGCTCATCATCTTTTGCCATATCTGGTGGCAAAACGTCGTACGAACGGCGCCAAATGTGGACTTGCTCGTCACCAAACTGCTCAGCAGCTTCTGCCTTGTTTTTACCAGTGAGGCCACCGTAGTGACGCTCATTAAGACGCCAAGATTTCTCAACTGGTACCCAAAGTTGATCCGCAGCTTCAAGAGCAAGGTTTGTAGTCTTGATGGCGCGTTTCAATACAGAAGTGAAGGCCAAATCAAACTCAATACCTGATGCTTTGATGAGTTGACCAGCATCAATCGCTTGCTGTGTTCCTTTTTCAGACAAATCCACGTCTGCCCAACCTGTGAAGAGGTTAGCCTTGTTCCATTCTGACTCACCGTGGCGAGCGAAAACCAATTTTACCATGATGGTTTCTCCTTTTTATTTTAAAGGCTTGCGCCTGTATTACTCTTACTATTTTACAAAAAAAACATGAAAAAAGCTATCCTTTTTCAAAATTCTTTCTTCAATCTTCTCGGAAATGACTCGGACTGAAGACTGATTTTTAGAGTTAGGAGACTTTCGATTAAAATTTAAGCTGAAAAATGGTATAATAGTCCAGCAATGAAAAAGAAAGGCGCAATCATGACAAAAATTGCAATCGTAGCGGCTTACCGCTCTGCTATTGGTAGTTTCGGCGGCAGCCTCTCCCGTATCAAACTGGCTGACTTGGGAGCCAATGTCCTAAAGACTGCCTTGGAAAAACAGTCTATCCCTCCCCAAGCTATTGACGAAGTCATCTTAGGCCATGTTCTCTCGGCTGGTCAAGGACAAAATGTAGCTCGCCAAATTGCACTTGCAGCTGGCTTGCCTCAAACTACTCCAGCCTTTACCGTTAATAAGGTCTGCGGTTCGGGCTTAAAAAGTGTCCAGCTAGCTGCTCAAGCTATCTTAGTCGGCGACAGTGATTTAGTCGTAGCCGGCGGTATTGAACTCATGAGCCAAGCGCCCTTCCTCGACAAACAATTGCGGTTCGGTGCCAAGCTAGGCCATCAAACTCTAGAAGATAGTTTATTGACTGACGGGCTCACGGATGCTTTTGACGGGGAACACATGGGAATGACTGCTGAACGCATTGCAGCGCAGTACCACTTCAGCCGTGACCAATTGGATCAATTTGCTTTACACAGTCAAGAAAAGGCTTTAAGGGCCAAGGAAAATGGGCGATTTAGTGACGAAATTGTTCCAATCCTTGTCCAAAAAGGGCGAGAAACAATCCTCTTTGACACAGATGAGTACCCCCGCCAGACTAGTTTGGAAAAACTAGCACAGTTGCGTCCAACGTTCCAAAACGAGGGGCTACTAACAGCAGGTAACAGCTCGGGTATTAACGATGGTGCTGCGTTTGTCATCTTAGCCAGCCAAGAAAAGGTGGAAGAGCTTGGCTTAGTACCGCTAGCCTATATTGATGGCTGGGCAACGGCTGGTGTGGATCCTCAAGTCATGGGACTAGGACCAATTCCAGCCACCAAAAAACTGCTTCAAAAACTCAATAAAACGGTCAATGACGTTGACCTTTTTGAACTCAACGAAGCCTTTGCTTCCCAAGCCTTAGCTGTCCAAAAAGAATTAGCTTTAGAGGCTGAAAAGGTCAATGTTAATGGTGGAGCAATCGCACTTGGCCATCCTATCGGTGCCAGTGGCACTCGAATTTTGGTGACACTCATTCACGAGTTGCGAAGACGAGAAGGGCAGACAGGGATCGCCAGCCTTTGCATTGGAGGTGGTCAAGGCATTAGCTTGGCCGTTTCCCTGCCCTAAAAATGAGGTATAAAAATGACACAAATTGGTATTGATAAAATCGGATTGGCTTTGCCAGAATACGTCTTGCGCTTAACAGACCTAGCTAAAGCTCGGGGAGTTGATCCTGATAAATATACATTAGGCCTGATGCAAGAAGCCATGGCTATCGCCCCTCTTAGCCAAGACATTGTTACTCTTGGCGCCCAAGCTTCTGCTGCTATCCTAGATGACAATGACAAGGCACATATTGACATGATTATTCTCGGAACCGAGACTGGTATCGACCAGTCCAAGGCCGCTTCCGTCTACATCCACGGCCTCTTAGGTATCCAGCCCTTTGCTCGTTCCATCGAACTCAAGGAAGCCTGCTACTCTGCCGCTGCTGGTCTTGAGATGGCCTACAATCATATTCTAGCCCGTCCTGATTCTAAGGTCCTTGTTATCGCCAGCGACATCGCCAAGTACGGCATCGCTTCTGGCGGCGAACCAACCCAGGGCGCGGGAGCCATCGCCATGCTGGTAACAGCCAAGCCTCGAATCCTAGCTTTGAGCGGTGATAACGTCTATCAGACCCGTGATGTCATGGACTTCTGGAGACCCAATTACAGTCCTTACCCTCAGGTTGATGGCCACTTCTCTACCCTACAATACACAGACTGCTTGACCACAACTTTTAACCACTATCAGGAAAAACACGGAAAATCTCTAGACGATTTTGCAGCCATTTGTTTACATATTCCCTTTGCTAAACAAGGCCTCAAAGGCCTGCGTGCCCTAAATCCAAGCCCAGCCCAGGAAGAACGATTCCTAGAAGCCATCCGTTACAATCAGCAGGTAGGAAACATCTATACTGGCTCGCTATTTCTCTCCTTCCTTTCCCTCATAGAACAAAGCGAAGCTCTCAAGGCTGGAGACCAAATCCTCTTTTACAGCTACGGTTCTGGGGCAGTCTGCGAACTCTTCTCAGGTACCCTTGTCCAAGGTTACGAGAATCTGCTACAATCTAATCGCTTAGAGAAGTTAGCCAACAGAACCCCTATCTCAGTGGCTGATTATGAGAAGGTCTTCTTTGAGACCATTGTTATTGATAAAGGCGGCAACAGCTCTCCGCTTCCAAACGATCCTAGCCCTTTTGCCCTAATTGCAATTGACCACCACAAACGCATTTACCGAAGTATGATTGACTAAGCTCTTTCAACTACTACAAATAAGCCCTTGGTCATTTAGCCAGGGCTTATTATTTTTACAGCAGTGAGGTTTAGATCGTCTGATCCTAAATAAAAAGTAAATTCTGAGTTAGTTGGTGGCCATCAACTGAATCATCTAATACCCCAAGCTCGTATAGTCAGGTGCTGAATTTAAATGACAATTAAAACCTGTATTGGTCAGTTGGTCCATCCGTTGTCTTTACACAATTGAGACACAGGCAAACTGTCTGTCTTTCCAAAAAGTAGAAATGACAGCAACCAATAAGCAATGAGCCGAATGCTTAGGCTGAGAAACGTTTCTAGCTTCTAAAAGATCAAATGTCAGTCCCTCCAAGCTAGCTAATCCGCTCAACAATCAGTCAAAAATACACCCGTTAGACAAAAAACTATTTCGGATTTACCAAATCACGAAGGGCTTGATAGATGGCATCATTTTCAGCCAGGGAGTAAGAATTAGCCCCAGAAGCCAGAGGGTGGCCGCCGCCATCATGAGCTTTGGCAATCTGATTAATCGGAACGAATTTGCTGCGCAAGCGAACTCGATAAGTTCCCGACTCCTGCTCAACGAAAACAGCCCAAACCTGAATGTCTAAGATTTTACCAGGAGCATTAACAATCAAAGATGTCTCCGCATCCGTCAGATCATATTGGCGTAAGAGCTCTCGAGTCAGAACCACGCGCGCCGCACCATTGCCATCTGTCTCTAAATTATCATAAACATAGCCCTGCAATTTAGCAATCTTATAAGGATAAGAATCCATATAACGCGCCAATTCAGCCGCATCAAAGGAATACTTTCTCAGATCACTAGCGACTTCCAATGTTTTAGCAGAAGTTGAGGGAAACAGAAATCGTCCCGTATCTCCGATAATGCCTGCGTAGAGTAGCTTAGCTGTGTAGTCATCCAAATCCAAGCCATTGTCCAAAGCAAATTGGGCTATCATCTCAGCAGTTGAACTGGCACTCGTGTCTACCCAAACCAAATCCCCGTACGGCTCATCGTTAGGGTGGTGATCAATCTTGATTAAATACTCTCCTAAATTAAAGCGCTGGTCATCCACTCGTTCCAGATTGGCTGTATCTGTCACGATGACCAGTGCACCTTGATACTGCTCATTGCTCACCTGGTCCATACCGGCTAACCAAGACAGCGTCGGCTCATCCTGACCAACTACTAAAATCTCTTTCTCTGGAAAATGACGCTGCAACAACTTCTGGAGACCCACTTGGCTTCCGATGGCATCTGGATCAGGTCTAACATGCCGGTGAATAATAATGGTAGGGTAATCTTTAATCTTTTGTAAAATGGTAGATTTCATAACGTCTGCCTCCTTTTCTACTATTTTATCATAAAATCATAAAAGACTTGCTATAATCCCTTTTTTGATATATAATGAACTGGTTAACCACATAATTAACTGGTTCATTATCTTAAAAGCCGCAGAAAGGACTATTATGAAAAAGAAAAAATGGCTCCCCCTAACAGGCTTAGTCCTGGTTTGCCACTTGGCGCTGACTGCTTGCCAGACCAAGACCGCAAACGAAACTACTACAACCTCAACCTCACAAACAACCTCGTCATCCAGTAAAAAGACACCTTCTTCTGATAAGAAGCAAGCAATTGTCGTCACTGAAATCAAGGCCGATGGCTACACGACCCTAGTTGATGGCAAGTCTAAATTTGTCAAAGGCAAGGTTCCAAAAGACGCTAAATTCTCAGAAGAAACCTTAGCGCCTAAAGATTATAAGTTAGACAAAAAAGACATCCAGTATGAAGTGGAACAGGGCTACATCATTAAGCTCAAAGACCGCTTTTACTACTATCCTAAGGAAAAATCCGCCAATGCATCAAAAAGAACTGAAAAGGCCATTCCTGGGGTGACTGTACCAACCAGCGATGGTTTCCAGTTGACGGATGATTCTAAGATCTTGTCCAAAACCAAGGACGGCATTGTGGTCGATCACGATGGCCACTCTCATTTTATCTTCTATTCTGATTTGAAAGATACGAAGTTTGCCCACCTCATTCCTCAAGGTGCAGATCTGAGTCAGAAACCTTCTGGTACTACAGCTAGTGCCACCGCCAGTTCAACCCATCAGTCAGGTAAGACCAGCGCCAATGATGGACATCACTATGTCTTTAATCCTGCTGACATTGTCGCAGAAGATGAATTTGGCTACACCGTTCGCCATGAAGATCATTTCCATTACATTCCCAAATCCAGTCTAGGCGGAACCTATACTTCAGCTAAACCAGGCAATGGTTCTGTTGGGACTAATCAAGCTCCGAGCTTTGCTGAAGCACCTAGCAACCAAGCAGAAAAGCCTTCTGATCCAGTCAATCATCATACTCCGTCAGGTCCAGAAAAACCGAACGCGCCAACATCACCTGGCATTTCGACCCCTTCAAATCCTTCAATTCCTTCAAATCCTTCAGCCCCTTCCAAAAAAATTGCAGGAATCGACTATCCGACTAGCGATGGTTTCCTCTTTGATGGTTCTGGTATCAAGGGCTGGACAGACCTAGGACTTTTAGTTGACCACGATGGGCACCTCCACCTGATTCTTAAGAGTGACTTGGCAAGGTCTAAATGGAAGCACCTGCTGAAGGAGGATACCACTAAACCAACACCTCCGCCAGTAGCTCCTGAGCCGAGCAAACCTGAGCAACCAACAGTTCCAAACAAACCTTCAGAACCAGCTAAACCTGAACAACCAACGGTTCCAAGCAAACCTTCAGAACAAGCTAAACCTGAAACTCCTGAAAGAGATCTATTAGCAGAAAAACAGGCTTATTTGGCCAAAGAACTGGGGCTAAATCCAGAGGATATCCAAATCACTGACCAAAACGGGCAGAAACTCTTTATCTATCCGCACGGCGACCACAGCCATGCCATCGCTGCTGACAAGGTTATCATCGGCCAACCGATTGAGGACCCTCATGCGGATCCACACGCCCACCAAGCTGTCGGAATGGCTACCTTAAAAGCTATCGGTTTTGATGACGACATTATCCAAGATATTCTTCATGCCGATGCACCGACACCATTCCCAGCAACGGAAACCAACCCTGAGAACATGAAAGCTTGGCTGGCTACCGTCAAGAGTTTGAATATCGGTCAACGCGAAAACGCCTTGAAACGCTTTGGCTTGGATCTGATGCCTAACCTTGAAACACTCGGTGTTGGGTTCACAAAGATTGACGATGTTACACCGATTTTGAAGTTTAAACAACTGAAAAATCTCTTCTTGACGGATACTGGTATCACCGATTATAGCTTTTTAAAAGAATTGCCAAATCTTGAAGGCATTGATATCTCTCAAAATGGGTTGACCTCGCTGGATTTCTTAAAAGATTACCCACAGTTAAAGACCCTTGCAGTAACCGGAAGCAACTTAACAGATATTAGTGTTTTATCACACTTGCCAAACTTAGAATCCTTAAACCTTGATTATAACCAATTAACCGATTTAACTCCATTAGCAAATCTATCAAAACTCAAGGTTGTTAGCCTGGATCATAACAAGATCACAGACCTATCCGCACTTTCTCAAAAGTCTGATTTGACCCGCCTCTTTGTATCTCATAATGAGGGCGTTAAGCTAGCAACCCTAAAAGCACCAAACTTGGAAGAGTTAACAGCGGAACATAGTGGACTGACTAGTTTAGGATTTGTCAGACATTTACCAGCATTGGTGAGCTTAAACGCCAGTCAAAATGCCATTTCTAGCTTATCAGGTTTAGATCAAGCCGCTAACCTTAGAACACTTAATGTTTCTGAGAACCAGATAGCCAGCCTCCGTTTACCTGCTGGCCCTGCCAAGTTGGAAACCTTAAATATCAGCCACAATCGCTTGACTAGCCTGGAAGGAATCCAGAACTTTGAAGCTCTAGACCAGCTGAATGCGGGACATAACCAGCTCGCCACCTTAAGCATTAGCCAACCAAACAAGAGCATTACTTATCTAGAAGTCAATAACAACCATATCCCTGCTGAAGAATTAGAACCAAATGAGCAAAAGATTCCTAATGGGATTGCTCGCTATTTCCCATCAACGCGAGGCGGGGATATTTCAGAAAATAGTGTTATAGCCGATGACCATACTGATGAGTTACCAACTGCAACCGATGATCAGGAGCAGCCTTCGCCTGAAGCTGAACTTAGCGACATCGATATCAAACGAAACTACATCGCTAAGCACACCAATCTTCCAGCTGATCAAGTTGTGCTGATGGAGACGGACAAGGGACAGGCCTTCATGTACCCTCACGGTAATCACCATCATGTCATCTACCTCAAAGACATCGATGTGACCCAACCGTTTGATGATGGGCATGGTAATAGACAGACAACACCATCTGCACCATCTGAACCGTCTATACCATCTGAACCATCTAAACCGTCTGACCAAGACGTTGCACCATTGCCAGAAAACTTGGAAAAGAAACGCCGTGAGTTAGCTGAAAGTCTAGGCTTATCTACAGAGAATTTGCGTCCTGTAACAGCTAACGGTAAAGTTATCGGCTTTGAGTACCCGCATGAGGATCACTACCACACGATATTAATCTCAGATGAAGAAACAGAAAAACCTGAGCATAGTCCTGAAGAAGTCAAAGAATTAAAGGCGCATGTCAGAAAACTATACGGTTTATTAAAAGGAACGCCTGTTTCTATCAAAAATGGCTTGGTTACTTTTGCCATCCCTCATCCTCACCAACCTTATGATCCAAGTATTGACTATTACAGCGACGAGCCTGATCCAAGATTTGATGCAGGTCACGTTCATCCTTATGCAGTCGCTCTTGACCGTATCGAAATACCTAAAAAGACTGGTAATCCAGAGCTTGATTATGAAAATGAGCTACTTGCCTTCTCTAAATTAAGCGGTATTCCTGTCAGTCAGGTTAAGATTGAAAAGGATAAATTCTTTGTCCTGCCTGGTCACGGTCACGACCACTATATCAATATCCTAAACGCTGAAAAAGGATTAAAAGCCTACAAGGAAAATAGTCTCCCTGAAATCAAACCACATTTGGCTGTCGGGGAGTTCTCAAAAGAAACAATTGAAGCAGAATTAGATCGCATCCAAGAACTGGCTAAGGCTACATTTGACCCTGAAAGTTTAGACTATCGCCGAATCTTGCGTGCCTTAGACCAACATAGAGCCGATATAGACAGTGGTACTAGATCCTCTACTCAAGCTTATTTGGATGCTCTAAAGGACTTTGAAAAACGTCATGTTCTCAAAGAAACGCCAGAACCATCTTCTGAAATGGCTGAAAATCCACTTGAAAAGCAGTATAATCAATTATCTGACCAAATCAAAAAATTAAGTGATAAAACACTTAAATCCTACGGTATTGATCGTTCAGCTTTGTTAGAACGACTAAAATCAGCAGCTATTGATCAAAACAAGGTCGGCATTGATGCCATCGAAGGATACATTAAAGCTATTGTTCGTACAGAAGCAGCACCTAACGATCACTTGCCACGGGTGGCCTACATGGATTACTTCTTGCGCCATGTTGACAGCGAGTTCTTACCAGCTGATCTACGGGAAAAAGTTGCAGAAAATATCTTAGCTCTTAGAAAAGACGAACGTAACCAAACCTTCCGAACTCAGTTAGAACAGCTTGTCGCCTTAAAAGAACAAGTAAAACAAGCTATTGCACAAGCGCAAAAACAACCTGTGAAACTGGGAACATCTTATGAGGAAGTGAACAAAGCCAAGACTGATTTAGTCGGCCACGTTAACCACTGGGCAGGTATTTTCCACTACGCGATCACAGATCAAGAAAAAACTGATGGGTTTGACCGCAACCTTCAAGTAATGCCTGCCATAAAACCAGAAGCTAACCAGGATGACTCTCAACCTGTCACAACTGAACCAGTCTCTGAAACCCCTCCATCAGATCCATCAGGTCCGGCAGACTCCCCTGAGAAACCAGAAAAACCATCAGTGCCTGCTCCAAAAGACACTGAAAAAGAGGATAAAGCTCTCCCTAAAGAGCCTCTTAACAGTAATACAGACGAAGAAGAAGGTTTCTTAGATGGTTTTACAACTGAAGAGCTAGAGGAACTGTTAGCTGGTCTCAATAAGGTCTCAAATCAAGTGGGGAGCGGCCAAGATCTCTCATCACCTGAAACAGGAATTACTACCGAAAACATAACTCAAGCTGAAAAAGCAGTCTCATCTTCTGGCAAGTCTCAAGACGAGCAACCTACCCCGAAAGAGGATGAGGATGACGACGAGGATTTATTTGATGCTATTAACGATGAAGACTTAGACGCATTTAGATCTGGATGGGAAGCTTTGAAAAAACAAAGAGGAAATATTGACCTATACGGTACAGATTAATGTGATTAATAGGACAACAGTTCCCGCTCCTACCACTTTCCTTAATGTATCCTGATAGCATTATGCCCCGTCAAAGCGGTAATTGGCTATGATGTGATGGTAGACCATTACAATTACTGTTCTGGGCTTAGCTTGGCTTTGCGCAAAACAATTATTTTTTCGGTTGAAAAGCTTAAAAATATGGTATAATGTGTAGAAGATTACATTTTTGGAGGAATTCATGCCTTTAGCCAAAATAGTGTATGCCAGCATGACTGGGAACACCGAAGAAATTGCAGATATTGTCGCCAATAAATTGGAAGAGTTAGGTCTTGATCTTGAAATCAACGAATGCACAACGGTTGATGCTGATGATTTCCTAGATGCAGACTTGGTTATTGTCGCCACTTACACATACGGAGATGGGGAGCTTCCTGATGAAATCGTTGACTTCTACGAAGATTTGACCCAGTTAGACTTGTCTGGTAAGATTTATGGTGTCTGCGGATCAGGTGATACCTTCTACGATGAATTCTGTAAGTCAGTCGATGAATTCGATGCAGCCTTTGCTACAACAGGGGCTACAAAAGGTGCTGAATCTGTCAAAGTTGACCTGGCTGCTGAAGACGATGACATCATCAATCTCGAAAACTTTGCCCAAACCTTAGCTGATAAGGTCTTGTAAGTACTACCGATCATCCCTCATAAACCGCCAGAAGGAGGCTGGGACCAATGGTGTCCCGGCCTCTTTCCTTCACATCTAAGGAGATTTTATGCTAGCATCCCGCAAGGACCTGTCGTCCTTTTTCCTTCGCAACCTCGCCATGCTCCTCATGCTTATCGACCACACTGGGGCTACGCTATTTCCAGACCTCATCTGGCTCCGCTATATCGGCAGACTCGCCTTTCCCATCTTTGCCTTCTTAATTGTCGAAGGTTATTTTCACACCAAGAATCTGCAACATTATCTCTTACGACTGCTGGCCCTTGCCATTGTCACTGATATTCCCTACCATCTGATGGATACCAAGACTTGGGCCTACCAGCCCTTTCATAATGTCATTTGGACCTTCCTCATCGGACTTGTGACTATCAGGAGCATTGACAATTTTCGAAAAAAATACCCCAGAGCACTGGCTATTGGGTTATCTACTGTTGCTATCCTTCTAGCCTGCATCTTGGCGGAAGTGCTCCAGACAGACTACCGTTTTCGAGGGGTTCTGACCCTTATCGGGTTCTACCTCTTCCGTGGTCAGACTCTGAAGCACAAACTAGGCCAAGTAGGCCTACTTCTCTTCGTTAACCTCATCCTCGCCAATCTCGAAACTGTGCTCTATATCGGTTTTGAAAACATCCCTTATTTTTGGGATCTCTATGGCATGCAGCTGATATCTCCCCAACTCTATGCTCCTTTGGCCCTTCTTTTCATTTGGCAGTATAATGGCAGAGCAGGCCACCAGTCTAAAGTCAGCCAAGTCTTTAGCTACCTTTTCTACCCTGTACACATGCTGATATTAGGACTCCTAGCCCTCTTTATCTTCTGATGTTTACTAGACATGTTACACATCAATCACAACCTCCATCAACTTCTAAAATGATGGAGGTTTTTTCATCTGAACTAGAAATTCATTATAAAGACTTTATATGTGTCTCAATAGCCTACGCTAGCCCTTTCAGATTATCAGTATCCAAGCCATGGCCTCAAAAGTCTACACATTTAAACGATTATCTCCCAATCCGATAGAAAATAATACGCTATCATCAAAACTCAGTTTGACTTTCACAGCACATAGTCTAAGGAAAATGAATATTCCTTATAAACAATCAAACCATAGGTATATCAATCACTTTCAATTTTGACATCAATCACAATTGTGGGATTCTTCATGACTCAATTATTGCTTGTTGTAACATACAAAGATATGGTATAATCAAAAAAATGAAGAAGAGAGTTATTCCTTGCTTATGATTGATTTAGATACTGCTGTCCTCAATGCTTATGCCAAATTAAATGAGACGGACTTGTTGATTTGGGACTATATCACCAAGAATAGAAATCAGGTTGGCAAGTTAACCATCACTGAACTGGCCGAAGCGACTAATGTGTCTCGGACAACGATCTCACGCTTTGTTCGAAAGATTGACCTCAGTAGTTTTAGTGAATTCAAGGTTTTGCTCAACATGAGTAGAGAACACATCGCCCCTCAATCAAAAGAGGTCTTCCGACAAGCTTGTGATTCCTTGGCTTTTTATATTAACAAACAGCGAGATAAGGATTTTAGCAAGATTTGCCAGATGATTTTTGATGCTGATAGAGTCTTTGTTTATGGTTCAGGAGATGTTCAGCAATCGGTAGCTAAGCAATTAAAGCGTCTCTTCTTATCAGCTGAAGAAGTGGTCTATGATTTTGCGGGAACAACCTTTGATTGCGCTACTTATCAAGTCCTAAAACCTGAAGACGTGGTAATTATGATTTCCTTGAGCGGTAGCAGTGATAAGGTTTTAGACATCGCAAGACGTCTCAAGATGAATGGTGTCCAACTCATTTCCCTCACAGAGTTCAAAAATAACCCTCTAGCTGAGTTGAGTGACGATAACCTCTATATTGACACTACCAACCTTAGTTTCTTAACTCATCACCCAAATTACAAGATGACCATGCCATATTATTTACTGGTTGAACTATTGTTTATCCAATACGCCATGTATAAAAATCACCGTCTCATTTCAACGGTTACGGGACAAGATAAAGATGAAAAAAGTTCACATTTGATGTGAATTTTTTTATATTTTAGGAATAGGTTGCGACTATAATGAAACCCCTTGCAATCAAAAAGGAAGGTGCTATAATGAGAGTGCAAAGACGTCTTATAATTAAAAAAATACACGAAAGGAGCTTAGCTTCTATGATGAAAAAAATCCAGCGGTTTGGTGGAGCGATGTTCACTCCGACTTTACTCTTTGCCTTTTCAGGGATTATGGTTGGTTTGGCAATCGTTTTTACAAATCCTAATATTGTAGGTGGTTTAGCAGATCCAGACCATGTCTGGTACCAAGTCTGGCAAATCGTGGCTAATGGCGGTTGGATGGTCTTTATGCAATTACCGGTCCTCTTTGCCCTAGCCCTTCCGATTGCCTTGGCGAAAAAGCAACAAGCTAGAGCATGTTTGGAGGCACTGGCAACTTACTTGACCTTTAACTACTTCGTTAATGGGATGCTATCCTACTGGGGGTCTTCTTTTGGAGTTGATTTTGCTGCTGAAACCAGTACAGGTTCTGGACTGACCATGATTGCCGGCATTAAAACCTTAGATACAGGTATGCTGGGAGCTCTTCTGGTATCAGGTATTGTTGTCTGGGCACATAATCGTTTCTACGATAAAGAACTTCCTGATGCGATTGGTATTTTCCGAGGTTCATCCTTTGTCGTTGCTATCTGCTTCTTTATCATGTTACCGTTGGCTTGGTTGACTTGCTTAATCTGGCCGCATGTGCAAGAAGGTATCCGGAGCATGCAAGGTTTCTTTATCAATAGTGGTCCGATTGGTATCTGGGTATACGGTTTCTTGCAAAAAATTCTCATCCCGACTGGGCTTCACCACTTTATCTATGCGCCGTTTACTTATGACAATGCCATTGTTCAGGGCGGAACTTCTGTATACTGGGCGACACACTTGCAAGAATTTGCCCAATCAACTCTACCTCTGAAAGAACTTTACCCAATTGGTTTCTCCCTATCTGGAATGTGTAAAGTCTTCGGATCACTTGGTGTTATGGGGGCTTTCCTAAAGACATCTAAACCAGATAAGCGTAAAAAAGTCTTGGGGCTCATGATTCCTGCAACCTTGACAGCTGTTCTCATTGGTGTAACTGAGCCCTTGGAATTCACCTTCTTGTTTGTTGCACCAGTTCTCTTTGTCGTTCATGCCTTGCTTGATGCAACCCTTCAAGCCCTGGCCTTTGCTTTCGGTGTTGTTGGTGACTTTGGTGGCGGCTTGATTAACTGGTTCTTTATGAACTGGCTGCCGCTTGGTCATAATCACTACATGACCTACATTATCCAAGTAGCACTCGGTTTGGTCTTCGGTGTGATTTGGTACTTCTTATTCGTTTTCTTAATCAAGAAGTTTGACTTCAAAACACCGGGCCGCGAGGACGATGACCAAGAAACCAAGCTTTACAGTAAATCTGAGTACTTGGAAAAGAAAGGTCAAGTTCCTGAAACTCAACCAAGAACCTCAGGGAAATCTTCCACTGATATTCAGGCCGCAGGCTACCTAGAACTCCTGGGAGGTCCTGAAAATATTGAGGATGTGACAAACTGTGCCACTCGCCTAAGAGTGACTGTCAAAGACCCGAGCAAAATCGCCGGAGAGATTAACTTCAAAGATTTAGGTGCTCATGGCTTGGTGGTAAACGGACAAGCAGTTCAAGTTATCGTAGGCTTGTCGGTGCCATATGTGCGTGATGCTTTTGAAGAATTGCTATAATGTAAACTAATATTTAACAATCATATCAATGAAAGAGGAATAAACTATGTCAGTACCAGTAGAAAAACGTCAAAAACAACGTATTGTCATCGCCGGTGGGGGTAGCACCTACACGGCAGGCATTATCACTATGCTGTTGGAAAATAACGATGTTTTCCCGATTGAATCTATCAAACTCTACGATAATTTTGCAGAGCGTCAAGAGCGGGTTGCCAAAGCCTGCGAAATCATCATCCGTGAGCGCCTCCCGCAAGTCAAGTTTAGTTGGACAACGGATCCTGTAGAAGCCTTTACAGATGTTGACTTTGTCATGGCACAAATTCGTGTTGGACTCTTTGCCATGCGCGAGCAGGATGAGCACATTCCATTTAAACATGGTTGTGTGGGTCAGGAAACCTGTGGTCCTGGCGGTATCGCCTATGGTCTTCGTACCATTGGGCCATTAATTGAGATGATCGACTACATGGAGAAATATTCTCCAGACGCTTGGATGCTCAATTACTCAAACCCAGCTGCGATCGTTGCAGAAGCCTGTCGTGTCCTTCGTCCTGATGCGCGTGTGATTAATATCTGCGACATGCCAGTTTGCCTGGAAGAGATTTTTGCTCGGATTCTTGGTAAAAAATCTCGTAAAGAATTTGATGTTCGCTACTATGGACTCAACCACTTCGGGTGGTGGACTCAGATCCGTGACCACGAAGGTAACGATCTTATGCCAGAATTGATGGCTTACGTGAAAGAACATGGTTACGAAGAGCATACCCCACAGGGGCAGCACAAAGAGTCATCGTGGCTGGAAACCATGCGAGCTGCCAAGGACCTCTATGCCATGGATCCAACAGTCCTGTGGAATACTTACCTCAAGTACTATTTAATGGCACCTGAAACAGTTGCTCATTCAGATCCTTTCTACACACGGGCTAATGAAATCATGGACCGTCGTGAGAAAGACACAACAGAAGAATGCGAGCGCATTGTAGCTGCAGGTACAGCCAGGGACACTTGGTTCGCTTCAAATGAGCATGCCATGTTCATCGTTGATTTGGCTTGTGCCCTAGCCTTCAATACCCAAGAGCGGTTCCTGTTGATCGTGCCAAATAACGGGGCGATTGAAAACTTCTCAGCGGATGCCATGGTTGAAATTCCATGTATTGTCGGCAAGGATGGCTATGAACCATTGTCTGTCGGTAAAATTCCTACCTTCCAAAAAGGCCTTATGGAGCAGCAGATTGCTTCTGAGAAACTGGCTGTGGAAGCATGGTTAGAAGGTAGCTATCAAAAATTATGGCAGTCCTTCATGATGAACAAGTCTGTGCCAAGTGCAAAAATTGCCAAAGATATCTTGGATGATATGATTGAAGCCAATAAAGACTACTGGCCAGAATTGCACTAAGGAACAGTCGGTGTTTGACGAACTAAAATACATTGTATAGTATAAGATATGATATGATGAGGTGATTATCCTTGTCAGGTTTAGAACCTGTATTCATGGCAATCAGTGAAACTGATCGTTTAGTGATGAGTACGGGTTCTTGCTCGTTTAGAAAGAAAATGATGGAACAAAAACGCTATTTGTTTGGATTGGTTCAGCTGCTATCATACCTTTGTTTTGGTGTGTTGATGGCAAAATTGATACCCTATTTAGATCAACTTGGTTATGATTCTTACGCACGTGGCTTTGCTTTGTCAGGTTGCGCTTTAGCTACAATCATGATTCAATTAGGATTTGGCTATCTTTTTGATAAGATTGGAAAGGTCAAGCGTCTGATTATATTTAGTATGCTGACTTTTACAGTAACGGGTAGTTTACTTTTTGCCCTACCTTTAAATTTTACTGGAATGCTCCTTTTAGTGACGCTCTCTGGAGGTTATCTCAATGCGCTCTGTGGTTTTATCGATAGCTGGATCATGGGTCTTGGTGATCTCATGAAAAACCAATTATCACAACTAAAAGCCTTTGGTTCTTTGGGTTGGACGATTGGTAGCCTGGGTAGCAGTGTTCTGCTGAAGCTGTTTGGTTATCAAGGTATTGCTTTACTGATTTTAGGGTTGGGCTTTTTTATCTGCGGCCTCATGTTTAAACTACCAGATAGTGATCCACCAGTATTAGACGAACCCATTCATAGTCATGATATTCTGACTTTGTGGCGTTTAAAATCGTATATGTTACTAATTCTAACCCTATTCTTGCTTTATGCTATGGTCGTGGCCAATACGAGTTTAGTCGTGGATAAAATGATTGCTCTAAAGGCCAGTCCTGTAGAGATTTCACTCAAGTGGGCGATGGGGTCCTTATTAGAAATACCAATGTATGCTTTTGGTATGGTACTGATCAAAAAATACGGTAGTTTGCGTCTCTTACAGGTCAGTGCAGTGATTTCAACGGTCCAGTTCCTTCTATTTGCGATAGCTTCTTCTGGAATGGAAATCGTTTTGGTCTCGCTTCTTCAAGTCTTTACCACTCCTATTATCCTGGTGACGTCGAAACTATTGATTGATCATCTAGTGCCTAATCATCTGAGAAATAGCGGTCAAATGATTGCAATTAGTTTATTCGTTGGTGGATCAGCATTCTTAGTTCCAATCGTAAGCGGACTATTCGGAATTCTGCTGGGCTATTCCACGACTCTCATCCTATTCGCCTGTCTAGGACTGTTAGCCTTCTATTTGTTGCATTTATTAAGTCGCCTCATATCTTCTAAATAACAAAACAAATAATCCTAGAATCATCTTTTAAATTTATTCATACACAAAGCATGAATAATACTAAACAAAATTCAAAAATAGGATATATAGTAGAGACATGATAAACTAAGTCACGGTGCTAACCTAAAAGAGTTAAAATTCGCTTTAAAAATCCAATTTTATGCGACTTATCATCGTCGTCCTTAAGCTATTCTTCTGCGCTCAGAAGAATTATACTTCAAAAATATTGATGATTTGACCGGTTATGTCCCCCAGATTGTCAAAAATCAAGTGGATAAGTATTTCAATGAAGATTTATCTGCAAATACAACAAGAACATGGCTTAAAACGACAAGAGGCTGGGCAAAAACTAGTTTCAGAATAGACAAAAACGAGCATTTCCGCAGTTGGAGATGCTCGTTTTCCCATGTCATGGTTTATAATTATA
>NZ_JBEPLO010000021.1:0-43735 GCF_040545225.1 Streptococcus rupicaprae
ATGGTCGTGTTGGTAGTCGTACTAGTATTATTCTGCGCTTCTTCAGATTCTTTATTTGGGTTAAGTATCCCAAAGAGCATAAAGCATACAATTGTAAACATAATTGAAAAATTTCTATTTTTAGCATTTGGTTGTTTCTTAATAAACCACCAAATACCAAAACCACCTAAAACAACTGCTAAAGCTAAAACATTTGTAATAAATTCCATAATAACCTCTTTTTTAATTCTCTCTATAAATATCAACTACTTCACCGATAGTACGAATGTCATCATCTCCTGTCAAATAGATTTCCTCGTAGCTGTTATTCAGGCTTTGTAGGTACCAAGCACCATTATAGTCACGCTTGAGCTTTTTAACAAAGTTTTTACCGTTTACCTGAAAGATACCAATACCATTGATGTCTACCTGACTAGTAACCTTGATAAAGAGTAGGTCGTTATCTTCTATCAAGGGCTCCATAGAGTCACCAGCAACCTTAGCTATAGTATCGTAGCTCTCAGGGACATCATTTGCACGTAGTCTCACCTCCATATGTAAATTGTCATCTTGGAAAATACCACGACCAGCAGCAACCAGTCCCTCAACATAATCAGTAATATAATTCTCATCATCTTTGAATTTGTCAAAGATAGAAGTAACCTTAGAGCTTTCTTGCTCTTCTAGTTGTCCCTGAGCAAAGTCAAGGACTTTTTCCTGTCGGTCTTCTTCCAGCTTGTTATAGATGGAGAGGATTTGGGGGTTCTCTTTATTTGTATCTAGCAACGGGGAGAATATTTCAGGTCTAATACCTAAAGCTGAACAAATTTTTATAGCGTTCTCAACGTTGGCGTTCATTATCCCACGCTCTAATATTGAGCGAACAGTTGAATAAGGCATATCGTTATCTTCCGCAAAAGACTTTACAGAACTATAACGAGACAGGATAAGTTGTTTCAAATCTTCTTCATTCATAGTTGTTCCCTTTCTGATTCTCATTATAACACACGATTTTTCGTTTGTCTATCAAAAAAAACACAAAAAACATGAATTTCGGTGTTGACAAACACGAAAAAATGTAATAAACTTATATCAAGCTCAGATGAGCTTAATTTTAAAACAAAAAAACACGAAAAATCGTGTTAGAAAGGAGTAGTATGTTAAATATTGATAAAGCACGGAAAGAAAAAGGTGTGGCAATCGTAGATATGGCTGATTTTCTTGGTGTAAGAGCTCAGACGATAAGCGATAAAATCAATGGAACTTATGATTTTAAATTTACCGAAGCTCTTTCTTTACAACGAAAATTTTTCCCAGAATACGATTTGGAATATCTTTTTAGTAAAGCAGTTGAAACTGCTTAATTTTAAAACAAAAAACACGAAAAATCGTGTTAGAAAGGAGACCAGCTATTGAGACATGACACTATCGAAGAATTGGCGGAAGATTTAGCAGCCTTGATTATTTGGGCGGTTATCCTGTTGATTTTTCACTTGATTACTCCATTTTGGGATTGGATACTTATCAAGTTTATCATGACAGTTTTGTTGATTTATAGTATTCGTGATTGGTTTGTTGACCTCACGTTATTTCGGGAGGCTAATAAAGCGAATAAAATCAATCAACAAGTCCTTGAGGGGTGGGAGGAAAAGCCCAACAACCCAAATAATGACTTGGATTAGCTTGCTTGAACTTTTCTCTTCGTCTATTCCTATGTATTTCAAGAGTTGAAGCGGGAGGGATAAGATAAAGTGGATGAAATATTTTAAAGATTTCACTTCTTCAAATTGCAGTTCATAGTAGGATTCTAAGTTATCTACAATTCCGATTTGAGCACCTAAAATGTTTTGGTTAAGGCTTGGGAAGCTAGCGACCACATCTACTTGGTTGGTAGCGATAATATTCGCTTTTCTCTGAACGATGTTTTGAGCAAACTCTTCTTTACCATAACGTTTTTTGTACAATTTTGTGAATACGGCGTTGCTCGGTTTAGTAGTTGTTGCTTGGGATTCTATCCATGCGTCAAATTGTTCACTAAGCTCTTTAGCTTGCTTGCAGTCTGATTTTTTATCAGCGTATTCTAAGTAACAGAAAATAATGATTGCTAACAGAAGGATAATGTAGTAAAACATGTTTTTTTCTCCAGTCATTTATTTTTTATTATATCACAAAAAAGCAACAACAAATCTACTGGTAGTAAGGAGACCCTATGACAAAACAAAAATACGGACGACCTTCCACAGGTCAAAAAGGAAACAACCGCCCCACAGTGGTTATCAGTCGTGAAAATTATGACGAGGTTGACAGCTTGTCACTTGGTACAGGGATGAGCCGTAGTGCTATCGTTGATTATTTCATCAGCGAGGGCTTGAGACGGGCACGGATTGAAGAAGTGACTATCACAACCAAACGCTTAGTCTTGGAAGATGACAAGTAACCTAGAAAGGAGCAAAGATGAGACCGAAACGTTGGCCATATAGCGGCATTAAAAAGCAACCTACTAAACAGCAGGTTGCAGAGTTAATTAATAGAGTTGCCGTTTGTGAAACAAGCATGTCGCAACTTGCAGGTGAGTTACATTATTCAAAGGTCAGATAACCATTTCCTTCATCAGTAACCTTATAGCCTGATTTTTCAGCTTCTACAATTATGTCATTCTTTGACATATTATAATTATGGTAATTAATTGATGCTCTTGGATGGTCGTGTTGAGAGGTAAAAATCATATTAAGATATGCGTTTAAATCTTCCCAAGAATATTTTTTAATAGGCTGAGGTTTTGGGCTTAATTTACCCATATCATTTTCCTCCTTTCCGTGGTTTTTATGAATAAATTGTGAGAGTTTTATCCATAAACAAACTATATCAAAATATAGTGTGTAAATCAATCAAAAACAACAAGGAGGTACAAGATGTTGTGGAAGGCGATTGAAAAACAGCTCAAAGAAAAGGGTTGGAGTATTTACAGACTGGCAAGAGAAGCAAAGGTCAGTGAATCTGGTATCGGGCACTTAAAAAATGGCCAAGTCCAAGATTTAAAATTTAGCACAGTGGTCAAAATCGCTGACGCTTTAGATGTTAGCCTAGACGAATTTAGGTAACAAAAAAACCACTGCGGGAACAGTGGCTAACTAAAAATTACTTACTTAGATTATACCACGTTTTAGAAAGGATTTCACATGTCAAAGAAAGGAAGACCAGCAGGGGTTAGTCATGGATTAGAAAGGAGTTTGAGAAATGTATGTCATCTCAATCTACATTATCAACAACGATAAACAGAGCGAGTGTTTTGGTATGATTGGCACAGATTTCTGCCCGGCAGGAGAAACAGACTTAAAGGCTGAGTCATTTTCCACTAAAGAAGAAGCCGTGTCCTATTTGAAATCAGCTGGGTATGAACCAGATGGTATCTATTACAATAGATGGCGAGCAACAATTCTGGATGGTGAACTTACCTCTATTTGCAAGATTTGGAAAGTTGTCTGATTTAGAAAGGAGACAGATGAACGAATTAACCTTACCAAATAACCTAGCTCAGATTGAGTTAGAAATCAATCACCATAAGCAGATTGCAGGGCAGTCCATTTGGGAGATTGGCAGGCGGTTGAACCATGTTAAAGAACATGATTTGGCGCATGGGCAGTTTGGACAATGGCTTGAGCATATTGGTATTCAATACAGGGAAGCTAACCGTATGATGACAGTTGCAAAAAAACTTCCAAATGTGACAACGTTGTCAGATTTTGGAAGTACAACCCTCTATCTAATTGCCACCCTGCCTGACGAAGACAAGGCAGAACAACTTAAACGGATTGAGCAAGGTGACAGCCCAACGGTTAGAGAGCTACAAGAGGTCAAGCGTAAGCTGAAATTAAAAGACCAAGCTAATGAACTATTGAAACAAGAAAATATGACCTTGAAGCAGAAGGGTGTTCAATACAAAGAAATTATTAAAGAAGTTGTTCCAGCTGACTACAACGAGGCTATCAATCTAAGTCAAGAATTGATGGAAAGCAACAAAGCTCATGCAGAAAGAAATGCTTTTCTTGAAAAACAAATCAAGGATCTGTATGACAAACGTGCTGAAGTTGATGAGAAATCAGCTAGATATGATGAACTAACTGAAGCTATCAGGCAATCAGAGGGCAGACTCAATGAGGCTCAAGCGAAAATTGGCGACTACAACCACATGCTGACTTATCTAAGGAAAGGAAATGAGCTACTGACTAGTCTTGGCGGAATTACATTGGTTAGTGAGCGTAAGTGGTTAAAAACAGACGCTAGGCTAAAAAATGAATTTGAAATGCTTGCTGATGGACTTAACTATCTGACACAACAAGTCAATAAAATGTTGAAAGAAAATGACGCAGAAATTATTGAAGGAGACATCTTATGAATGAACTACAACAATTAACCCCAAATCAACCCATGTCACAGGAAGACATCATGATCAATATTCTTCAAACTCAAAAAGAAGAGAAAGAGCGTGTCAATATGTTGGAAAGCCGTGTGACTAATATTGAGGACACAGCACCAATTCACCCAGCTTTGAACAATCGCCTTACTAAACAACGTAAAGCAAAGGTCATGGAGTGGTTAGGTGGTAGAAATTCAAAAGCCTACAAGCATATTGAATTTGAAGAGGACGGAACAAAGCATAAGTTTTCCCGAAGTGTGTTTAAGGAAATGGAGTTGGACTATAAGGCAGCCTTTGATATCAATAGCTATGCTGAGCTACCAAAAGGGAAACTTGCTGAAGCACGTGAGTATATTGAAGGCTGGGAGCCCTGTACCAACACTAAAAGGAAAATCAATCAACTTAACAACCAGGTTGAGTTGGAATTGGTTAAATGAGTACAAAAAAAGCACCTCAGGAATGGCAGTTCCATTGAGGCGCTGTGTAAATATATTACAAAGGTATTTTAACATGAGACAAGAAAAAAAGAAATGGTCACCCAAAATAACCAACCTACGCAAGGTAATTGTGGATGGTGTGGAGCAATGGATAGAATTTGACACTGAGGGCTATGTCATTCCAGCAGGTCATGCCTACTATGACATTATCCTAGGAATGCACAAGCAGGAACTACGGAAAGGAGCGTAATCAGTGGACTATATCTTTCAGAAATCCTCACGAAAATTATACAGCAATTAACAACGCCTTTTTACAGGATAGCGAACTAGAGCCAGCCACAATAGGTATTCTAGCAGTTTTACTTAGCAATAAAAGCGATTGGGAAATATATCCTGAGGAAATTGCAAGGCGTCTGAATATTAGTAGAAATACTGTAGATAGACATTTTAAAAAATTAGAGCATTTGGGATATATGAAAACATTTAAGTTTAGTCGTGGTAAACCAAAAGGCACTAAAATCCTAAGGTTTGTATCTGATGTAAGATTTACAGATTTTCAGTTATCTATCATTAAGCAGAGGATTGCTGAAAATGAGGAATTCGGGGATATACCTTTTGATAAGATTGCAAATCAATAGTTATCCACAGTTTCCACACATTTTAAGTTTTACAGTTCCCAAAATTTTAGATGTGTAAATTTTAGATGTGTAAATTTTAGATGTAAAAAAATGAGCACTAACAAATATTAACCTACAACAAGTATCAACTACTAAATAAATACTAACTTAAAACAAATCATACTCATTGAATAAAGAAAGGGATAACTAAAGTTATCCACAGGGGAAAAACATGTTTCGAAAATTTATAGAAGACATCAGCAAAGAAGAAACTACTGTAATTGAGGAAATTGATAAATTCCGAGAAACGATACATCACACTAGCACAACTGCCTTAGTTTTGATGGATTTAGGGGTTCTTCCAGATGACAAGTTGGCTAAAGAAAAAGCTCTGCTGAGCCATGAAATTAGTCACGCTATCAAAGACATCTTGAGTGGGATGTCAGCGACTGACGCAATGAATAAAATGGTTGAAAAAACAAGGGAGAAGAGTAATGCTGAATAAACTAAAAAAAATCTTTGGTTTTGATGAGTGGGAATTAACTGAACAAACATCTTCAACTAATAACTTGATTGAGATAAGAGCTCTCCAGTCTAAAATCCGTGCATTGGAAGAGATTATTGGACAAAAAAACAAGGTACTACAAGAACTCTCTAAGGAAAATATGGAGCTTGGCCGTGACCGTCAACGACTAGCTGACATGGTAGCTAGTCAAAGTCGTCTGATTGATGTCTATGAGAACCAAGCAGGGTAGGAGGACGCTATGAAGAAACTTAGACAGCGTGAAACTCTAGTCCGGCAACGCGCCACGGCAAGAGAGAAAGAAAAGCTACTTGATACAGGCTTAGTTGATAGGGTTGGGTATATCCGTCTTGTCAGAGAGCTTGGTAGAAAGTATGCAGCTTAGGAGGTGTAACATGGATAAAATCAAATATGTAGGGATTCCGTGCGGTTACAACCCAGTAACTCTAGGAAGTGTTGTAGATGGAGATAAAAAAATATTTGTGGAAGTTGGTAATTTGCTTTACGGTGATATCACAATGGGGAACCTTATACAGCTAGAGACATTTCATGATTGCGAAACACCTACCTTGGCAGAAATGTACAACAAATACAAAGAACGGATCGGTCGGGGAACCAATATGTATTTTGTCGATACGAGTGCACTGTCTGGCGTAATATATGCCTGCGGGCATAGCAAACGTGGTGAATGGACTGTATTTGCTAAGACGGCAGGATATGCTTAGGAGGCAGGATATGGACAGGGGACTATTTGGGACTTTTGACTATGATACTTGGTTAGCGACTGAGCCAGACTATTACCCTCATGAAGAATTTTATGACGAAGATGAGGCCTATGATAGTTGGATGGATGACTTGCTGGTCAGAGAACGGCTCTAAAATCGTCTCTCAGCGATTTTAAGGAACGGTAATATAAATTATCAAATCAAACAAAAAAATGCGAAATACCCTCGTTAATTTGAGAAAAAGGGGTATATAAAACAAAAGGAGAAGAAGATGACTAATAATCAATTATCGACACAACAAGCAAAGCGTGACATTGCTATTGATACCAGTGTTTGGACACCACAGGACATCAAAAGATTTTTTGACCCACAAAATTTATTATCTGAAAAACAAGTAGGACAAGCCTTGTCACTTATCAAGGGGCGCAATCTGAACCCTTTGGCTAATGAGGTCTATATTGTAGCTTACAAAAACAATAAGACAGGCGCTGTTGAGTTCAGTCTGATTGTCTCTAAAGAGGCTTTTCTTAAACGTGCAGCACAAAGTCCAAATTATGAGGGTTTTGAGGCTGGTGTTGTTGTTATAGATGAAAATGGTATCCAAACCGAACGGAAAGGCTCACTAATCTTACCAACAGATAAACTGGTTGGCGGTTGGGCTAGAGTGTACCGAAAAAATTTCAAGGTGCCAGTTGAAATCTATCTGTCACTTGCTGAGTACAACAAGGGTAAAAGCACTTGGAACTCAATGCCAGCTACCATGATTAGGAAAACGGCTCTAGTTAATGCTCTACGTGAGGCTTTCCCTGAGGATTTGGGCAACATGTACACGGAAGATGATGGCGGTGAAACCTTTGACCGTATCAAGCAAGCAGAACCTATTGAGAGCCGTGAGGAAGTTGTGGCACGCAAAATGGCACAAATTGAGCAGATGAAGCAAGAGCAGACTAGAAAACAGGCCAAACCAGTAGATACTAGCTATCCAGCTGATGAGGTTCCCGACTACCTTGAGGAACAAGGAGAGCTGTTTGATGAAGAGTTAGAATACTAGGAGGACAATATGCAAGAATTACAAGCAAAAGTAACACAGGCACAGGTTGAAATCATTGACCGTGAGAAGTTTGAACAGGGTATCAATGAAGTTGTAGCTAAGTATGAAAATTATACAGTCACGGCTGCAACTATCAAAGAAGATAAGCAAGTTCTAGCTGACCTACGCAAACTCAAGAAACAGATTTCTGATGAGCGTATCAAGATTAAGCGCGAACTGTCACAATCTGCTGATGAGTTTGACAAATATATCAAAGAGACCAGCGAGCCAATGGACAAGGTTATTGAAAAAATCGCTCAAGATGTCAAAGAGTTTGAGGAACATCAGAAAGCTGTCCGCCTGGATACTGTTAAGAGCTATCTAGCCAATAAGGCGGCTGAGTATATGCTAGACCCTAGGCTTTTTGATGAGAAAGCCCTAGATTATATTAAAGCCTCTGATTTTATGGCAGATGGCGTCACCCTTAAAAAAGTCACTATGAAATCTCTTGAGGACATGGTTACGTTTGAATATCAAAATCAACAAGAGAAAGAAAAGGCTAAGGCTGCAATCTCTGGACAGTGTGCTGAGTATGGTATGACTGACCAGCCTTACATCCGTATGCTGGAAGTGATGACTCTTGTAGAGGTGCTAGAACAGATTAAGTCTGACTATCTCTTTGAGAAGCAAAAGGCAGAAATGCGGAAAGCTGAGGAAGAAAGAGAGCAACTTTTAGCAGCTCAACGAGCTAAGGAACAGGAACGGGCTCAAAATCGTCAGGATTTGCCCCAAATTGACCCAGAGACTGGCGAGATTTTAGACGGAGGGCAAATTACCCACCCTGACCAAGAAACGCTCACAGGGGCTGAAAATGAGCCTGACAAATACAATATCAAAATGGGTCTGACAGTATTCTTTAAGACAGTTGAAGAAAAAGACCGTTTCAAAGCAACTTTAGCAGCAGCTGGCTTTGAACATCAAAAAAATTATTGGGTTCCTGAGTTTGGTTGGATTGAACCCCTCAAACAGGAAGAACTCAAAGATAATCTTAAAGTTGGGACGGTGAAGCGCCGTGGAAATTAGACATGTTTCAGACAGCGTGGCTATCTACTCAGACGGCCAACGCTTGCAGGTTATCCACAACCTAGGAGATGAGTTCATCTTAGACCTCACCTTAGGCAAAGATTACGCTTGGAATATTGATAGACAAGTTCAAGAAACTATCAAGATTATAGAACCAGTTTTCAAAGTGTGCGGCTACTGCTCAAGGAGTGGAGAGGATATGCACCGCCTACGGTGGGCTATCCGTCAATTTGAAATATTTGAACAATACTTAAACGACTATCAGGCAGACCTGCTTGATTGGTGGAAAAATCCAAAGGGAGAAGACAAAAGATGATTAACAATGTTGTACTGGTTGGAAGATTGACTAAGGACGCAGAGCTCAGGTACACGCCCTCTAATGTGGCAGTGGCGACCTTTACCTTGGCAGTCAATCGTCCATTTAAGAATGAGGCAGGAGAGCGAGAGGCAGACTTTATCAATTGTGTTATTTGGAGACAATCAGCGGAAAATCTTGCCAATTGGGCTAAAAAAGGCTCATTGATTGGTATTACAGGTACAATTCAAACACGTAACTATGAAAATCAGCAGGGGCAGAGGGTTTATGTCACAGAGGTTATTGCTGAACAGTTCCAGATGTTAGAAAGTCGTAATCACCAAGAGCAAGGTAGCTCGTTCCAAAATGGAAATAACTCAAACAGTGGCAATTTCTATCCTGGCGGTTCTCCACAGTCTGAGTTTGGAGGTGGCTCATCAGGAGGCTATCAGTCCCCATTTGGCAACTCAACCCCTATGGACATTGACGACTCAGATTTACCATTTTAAGGAGTGAGATATGACTGAAATTTGGAAAGACATATCTGGCTATGAGGGTATTTATGAAGTTTCGAGTCTGGGCAGAGTGAGAACTCAGCGGCCAAACGTTATCAGATTATGAAATTTTTACAAAACGATAGGAGAAACAACATGCTAACAAAAATTAACGTACCTAAAACATCTATTGAGATTGAGAATAAGGAAAATCTCTTTGATATTTGTGGATTTTTAGGAGAATTGCAATGAGTTTGACATTATCTCTTGATGTCTCTACAACTGGAACGGGTTGGGCTGTCTTTGATGGCTCAATTCTAATCCAGAGCGGAGTTAGTAAGCCTAAACAAAAATCTTTCTATGAGCGCGCTAAAGCCATGGCTAGTGAGCTCAAGGTGATCCAATTGAGGACGATCCAGGAACGCAACAAACCTTTTGAGGATATTGTCATTGAACAAAATACGGTCATGGGACCAAATCAACAGTCGTCAATCAAGATAGGGATTGCTACAGGGATTATCTTAGGTCGGCTTTTATCCGAAGAAGTGTACTTTGTCAACGTATCTACATGGAGAAAATATTGGAAATTTAGTTATAAAGACCGCAGCAAGAAATCAATGAAACGGCAGGCTGTCAATACCGTATCTATGGAATTTGACAAGCAAGTTAAAGATGATGAGGCTGATGCCATTCTGATTGGCTCATATTTTGTTAACTTGGGTAAAGAGTTTGGGGACTTAGAAAGTCATAGAAACTAAGGGAGTAGATAATTGCCCAAACGTAGAGGACTGAGGCGCAAACATGCGCAGCTAAGAAAATTAGAGACTAGTCATAGCTTAACGTCTCTGGACTACTGTAGGATGGTCAGTGATTCAGCGCTGAGTGACCAGGAGCTGTCAGAGGTCCTGGAGATAAATCTAAGGATTGTTAAGCGTATGAGGAAGTTAGATTATATGCCTGATGAGGCGTTGATAGATAAAATACGAGAGAGATTGGAGCTTGGATGAAATTCCTAGACCTATTCGCCGGCATAGGTGGTTTTCGTCTCGGCATGGAAGCAGCAGGGCATACCTGCGTTGGCTTTTGCGAGATTGACCCGTTTGCCAGAAAGAGCTATAAAGCAATACATGATACGGAAGGAGAGATTGAATTACATGACATTACAACAGTCCCAGATGACGCTGTTCGAGGAATCGGCCGTGTGGACGTTATCTGCGGAGGATTTCCGTGCCAGGCTTTCAGCATTGCTGGAAAGCGAGCAGGATTCGAAGATACTAGAGGGACTCTCTTCTTTGAGATTGCTCGGTTCGCATCTATTCTCAGACCTAAGTATCTATTCCTTGAGAATGTCACAGGATTGCTCAACCACAACAGCGGAGATACATTCGAGACCATCATCAGAATGTTGGATGAATTGGGGTATGATGCGGAATGGCAAGTGTTCAACAGCAAGAATTTTGGAGTCCCCCAGAACCGAGAGCGGGTGTTTATTATCGGACATCTTAGAGGAGCGGGTGGACGAGAGATATTTCCTTTCGGACAAGATGGTCGAGAAGTTGATAAGTTTGAAGGACAAGAGTCTGTTGCCAGTACCCTTACAGCTAGATACCCAGCCAACCAAGACATCGGATCGTATGTTGTTGAAGGTCGGGAGCCGCAGAAAGAGCTAAAAATTATCCAACGTGGCCGTGGATTTAATAAGGGCGGCGAACACGACATTGCCCCGACAGTGACTAAGAATAGTTACCAGGAAAATAATCTTTTAAGGATTAAAGAAGCTACCACCAAAGGCTATGCCGAAGCGGGACTTGGTGATAGTGTTAATCTATCGCATCCTAACTCAACGACTAGACGAGGGCGTGTAGGTAAGCAAGTAGCTAACACGTTGTTGACGGGCGAGGAGCAGGGCGTTGTTGTCTACGATTTGTACAACAAATCTCAAAAGGACATAGTAGGCACTTTGACAGCTAGTGGACATCAAGGGAATACCAAAGCAGACACATTCGGCATTCAACAAGAGTTTCGCATTCGCAAACCGACCCCTCGGGAGTGTTGGCGACTACAAGGCTTCCCAGATTGGGCTTTTGACAGAGCCCAGGCAGTAAATTCAAATAGCCAGCTCTATAAGCAGGCTGGCAACTCGGTCACGGTTAACGTGATTGAGGCGATAGCTAAAAGATTGGAGAACTAAATGAACTACGAAGAACTAACTAAAAAAATCGAGGCATGGTCCGAAGAACGTGGTCTGCACCAAGCAGACCCGAAGATCCAATGGATGCGGGTCACGGAGGAGGTCGGAGAAATCCGAGATGTGCTTTTGAAGCCTGGCAAGTTTGAGAATCCAGACCACGCAATTAAGGACGCTGTTGGTGATAGCTTGGTGACTATTATCGTCTTAGCCCAGCAATTAGGTCTTGACACTGTTGAGTGTCTGGAAGAAGCCTATAACGAGATTAAAAACCGCAGCGGTCAGATGGTTAACGGGACCTATGTTAAGAGCGAGGATTTGGAGGAGACGAAATTAGGCGTACTTGCCCAAAGAAGGATTTTGCCCAAAATAGGAGACCTAGGCGTGCAATATCTGCAAAATTCAGAGGTTGAAGGCTTTGAGGGATGGGAAGTCCTAGGTTGGGGCACAGAAAATGCGTACAAGTGCACCGAAGAAGAAGCTAAAAAATACCCAGGATATCAATGGGTACCTTTAGAAAAATTGGAGAAATCCCAATGCTAAAAATATACCACGGGAACAAAGAGTCCAGAGAGTTAATTGGACAGTGTAAGATGCAAAAAGAAGCTTTTGACATTATCAACGAGCATGTCAAGGCCAATGACCGTTTTGCCTCTCCCTATTACCGATTTTGGCATAAAAATGGTGAGTTGGTCATTGACTACGGCAGTCATAGTAAGTTTTATTATGTAAATTTTGGAGGAAACGGATGAATAAGCAGGAAGCGATTGAGAAAATCAAAAATGATACATCGCTATCAGGAGGATTGGTTGAAAAGGGATGGGCTATATACTGCATTGAGAACATTGACGAACCCCAAAAACCCAAGGTGCCGAAGGTAGCTATTGACTATTACGAACATTACAAGGACACGCTTACTGGTTTTGACGAGTGGTTTGGTGACTTCTACGATTCTGGATTCTTAGAGGAGTTCCCGGATGGAGAAAAATTGGCGGAGTGGTTGTATGACAATCCCAACGAGGTAAACAAGCAACGTGAGCTGGCTTTAGCTAACCTCATTGTCAATGGACCGTCTGCGGTTGAGGTAGAGCAGGAAAAGCTATATGTTATCAACCTTGGAGAAAAGGTAGGTCTAAATATTTATTTGAGGGATATAAACAAGGAATTGTATCCTGGCTCTAGTGATTTGGCAACCACTGGTCATATTAAATATGCAAAAAAGTTCACCGAATCCGAAATCCGCAAGGACTTTGAATGGGCTTGGAGTGATGGATTTGCGAAGGAGGTGGAATAATATGGAATTTTTACTAACCGCAACAAGTGGTCCTGTTGATAGGTATACTGATAAGGCGACTCTTAAAAAGTATACTAAAGTTGAGGTCAGGACTGCAAAAACTTTTAGTGAGTTTGATGATAGATTTGGTAAGTGGGAAGGTAAATGGCTATCTAAAGGAATAAACCATAAAGAGGTAAACAGCCATATTCAAAGGGAATTTCCACTTGAATCAGAAGGGTATTTTATAGACATAAACACTCTGGAAGAACTAGAAAACTTCAGATTAGAGTGTGGGGAAGAACTTGTTTTGACAGCAGCACCAAACAACAAAGACATACCTTGCATTGAAATTTATGACAGTTATAGAGAGTAGGAGGTGGAGTAATGACTAAATATTATACCGTTGAGGTACCCAATGCTAAAAGCAATATCTTGCATAAAAATATTCGCACTGGTAAATATCTTTTTCACAGCGGTAATGGCCTGAGAGGATATACCAATAGATTAACGGAGTATGAAATAAATAAATTTTTTCCATGGGCCTGGCAATTTGTAGAACCTGTAAGGGAGGTGGTGTGATGGTTAAATATAGAAAGAAACCTGTTGAGGTTGATGTGTTTAGGTGGTTAGGAGCTGAAATGCTTGACGGCATTACTGACATCAATCTTTATATGTTCCTTGGAGGGGTATCAGCTTATGTAGATGACGATGATGAAGACATTTTACTCATCGATACTCTTGAAGGTGAGATGAAGGCTAACAAAGGTGATTACCTTGTAAAAGGCATTGCTGGTGAAGTATATCCTGTTAAACCAGAAATTTTCGAGAAGACCTACGAGGAGGTGGAGTGATGGATAAAAAAGAGATAAAAGAGATAAAAGGGTTAATTGAAGAATTATCTGATTTAATTGATAGCTGTGAAAATGATTACGAAGCTATGGTTTTTAATCCAGACGGCACGTTTGAACTACTATTAGCTTGCCATGCCGTTCTTGCCAATATTTTAAAGGAGGTTGCAGATGATGCAGAAGTATAGGGCGTGGGATCACGCTGACGAAGAAATGGTAAATGATGTATTTTTTGATTGGCAAGACTGTGGCTATGAAAGTTTAAACGAATGTCTAGCTGATGAAAGGTGGTCATTTATGCAATCAACAAGTCTCAAAGACAAGAATGGCGTGGAGATTTTTGAGGGGGATTTGTTGAAAAACAAAGATATACCAGACACCATATTAATTTGCGAAAAATCCGATTTGCAAGCAAGTTTTAGGGCACGTTCGACAAACGGGATGATTTCTCTTATCTTCTGGTATGAGGAAAGCGAAGATTGGACCGTCATCGGCAACATCTACGAACACCCGCATTTGTTGGAGGTCCCGCATGAGCCTTAAAAACCACATTAACTGCCTATACTTTGCCCTCGTCCTGCTGGTCGTGATACTGGCCTATACCGTGGATAGATTAGGCAAGGTGGAGAGGCGACTAGAGACGCAGTATGTGCTAATCACGGAGCTCTACAAAGACAAAGGAGGAGAAGCGTGGTACCAGAAAGAATAAGAGAGCTGAGAGCTCATCTAGGCACGACACAAGAGGAATTTGCCGAGAAGGTGGGCGATGGAGTCCCAAAATTTTTGAAGAAGAGAGGTGGCGAAAAATGAACACAGCTATTGTTATTGCAGCTATTGTAGGGGTCACGCTGGTTCTGACCGTGGCCATGATTGGGTTTATCCTGTTGAAGATGATGGATAAGGTCGATGTTGAAAATAAAAAAAGGCGGTCAAGATGAGTCTGAACAAAACTAGAAAACAGGCTATTGCCAGAGCAAGAAGACGGTTAGAAATGCCTGGGCAGGAACTGATATCAGGCTATACGGTCGAACAGCTAGCTGAGGTTATACAGGCTATGGGTCGTATTGTCCAGGCAATCATTGATGGTATGGTGGCCTTTGGTAAGGCATTTAGCGAAAGCATAGAGAGGCAATTGAATGAACAAGCGTATTAAGAAAAAAAGGACATTGAAAGGATTAGACAAGGGGGAAAGATATATTAGGACGCATTGTCCAGTATGTAAAGATAAAATTGGGATATTTGACAAATATTTCAATACATATGGTTTTTGTAGCGTATCATGTGGATACAATTATTATGGTATCAGACCATAAAAAAAGCCAAAGCACTCTCTGCCTCAGCTAATAGTTTTCTCACAAGAACTATTATACCATAAAGGAGACGCAGAGTGGCATTTTTCCCAGAAATTGACATTGAGAAAACCAAGGCAAATGCCGAGAGAAAACTCAGGGAGCACAGACGATGGCGTGCAGTGGCTTCGGAGGTTGGCGATCAAAAGGTGACAGCTACATACTCCTTTGAGCCACGGCAACCACATGGACAGCCAAATAGACCAGTAGAGAGGCTAGCAATCAACAGGGCAGATGCGATATCTGAGCTAGACGCCATTGAGTTTGCGATAGGTCATCTGTTTGAGCCCTCGCATCGGCGAATACTATTCGACAAGTACATCATGACCTATCCAAAATCCAATCGGCAGATAGCGAATGAATTGGGATATGAAAAGACTCAGTATCACGATATTTTAAACGCAGCGCTACTGGCTTTTGCGGAGCTGTACAGAGACAGTTCGTTAGTCGTTGAAAAATCGGAAAATTAGCGGAATTTTAGCGGAATAATTCCGGAATCCTGAACTGTTTATCTGTGCTAAAATAATATTATCGAGATACCAGGGAGAGGTAATCGTTTTGACATGGGTCGTGAGTTATGACCGCCAATCTCCTTTATTAAACCAAACCTGGTGTCTTGGTTTGGAGAGGTAGCTCAACGGTGGAGCGATATGGCCGTTAAGGGTCTGAAACGTATGCAGGTTCGATTCCCGCACTCTCCATTTAGGGCTTAGCCTAGATAATCTGTGGTGACACAGGAAAGCTTTAGTCATGGCATACCGACTTTAGCGCCAGCAATGGTCAATCTAAGCAATACAATCTTAATGGCATCTGATGGTGTCAGCGTGTGAAGTCAAAGCATTTTACCAGAGCCAATCGGTGAGGAACTGCGTCAGTAGTATGTGAGGCGAACACGTCAGAGGAATAAGCTATCTTAGTTCGAGGGTCGCGTCAAGAGCGGGTAGCATGTTGAGTTTAAGCGGGTGGATAACCCGTCGACACTTAATAAGTCGGAGTGTTGCCAGCACGATGATAACAGCAGGCGTTGCGCATTTTGTTGCTCAAAAGGGAACGAAACGCAAGGCGATGCACGTCTGTGGTATGCTAACAAACAAGCATTGGTTTGATATGTTTCATAAATGATGAATATTGTTAAAAGCAAAAGTCATTGCCCGTCATAAATGAAAGTGTACTTCGGTAGTTTGACTACCTACTCAAGTCTCGCAAGGATAAGAGTAAAGTCGAAGAGTAAAGCAGCTTAGTCCTTTAGCGGGGGTTTCGTTAATTGAAAAACGGCTTAGTAGTTTATGGCGTAAGGAGTGGTTGGTCTAACTAACCGTGCATGATTGTTACTCAGAGGGATCTGAGTGGATAAAAAGCTAAACTATAAGGCTTTGAAAGACAATCGACTAAACGTGTAATCTCAGCGGTTATTTTAGAAAGATGGCAGAGAGGCTGAATGCGCTTGGTTGCTAACCGAGTGGCCGTACAACTAACGGCCCGTGGGTTCGAATCCCACTCTTTCCTTTGAGGATGACGTTAAAACCTCAGTCCGAAGCTCATGACTAGGATAAAAACGTTAAGGTTAAAGCAAAAAGCAACGAAGTGCATGCGAGTAGTTGCTTAGTAGCATCTGGGTATCGGAACCTTTATACCCAGTAAAAAGGCTCTTTGTCCAGGGGTTAAGATATCGGTCTCCAAAACCGATGACGTAGGTTCGAATCCTACAGAGCCTGTTAGGTTATGGTCACGCCTTAAGATGACAACATATTATTTTAAGGTCGCTAGACGACAACAATGGTCACTCATTGAGTGGCTTTTTTTGATTGGAGGTGATGGAAAATCAACGAGAGACAGAGACGGTTTGCAGATGAGTACATCATCTCAGGAAATGCTTATCAATCAGCTGTCAAGGCTGGGTATAGCGAGAAGTATGCGAAAGCTCAGTCAAGCCAATTGTTGGAAAATGTTGGAATTTCCGAATATATCCAAAATCGCATGGAAGAATTGCAAGATGAAAAAATCTTGACTCAAAAACAAATCCTTGTCATGTTGTCTGAAATCGCTTCGGGTCAGGCAGAGGAAGCCAATGTATTTATGACGAAAAAACCGGTAATGCTGGAAAATCCTGAAACAGGTAAGTTTGTTAAGGGGTACGAGGATGTGCCAGAAATTGTCATGACACCGACCAAAAATAGCGACAGGAACAAGGCTCTGGAACTGCTAGGTAAACGGTATAGGATGTGGACAGACAAAGTTGATGTTGATGCTAACGTGTCGACTAATAAATTAGATGCTATTCTAGAGCAGTTAGAGGGTCCGCATGAGTGAGTTAATACTATCTGATAAATACAAGGATTTTCTCAAACATAATGCAGAAGCAGAGGCTCTTGAAGGGACTACCGCAGCAGGCAAGACAACCGTTGGAGCTTTTAAGTTTATGCTAAAGGTCGCCAAGTCTCCTAAAAAGCTACATTTTATTGCGTCAAAATCCATTGGGGACGCAGAGAAAAATATCATCAATTCTGATTTGGGTATCGTTGACATTTTTGGGGACTTAGTCCAATATCGCGGGAATGGTAGTATTGACTACAAAATTTCTCACTTGGTCTATCACGTTGATGATAACACGGAGCATGATAAGATTATTTTTATTCTCGGATATGAAGATAAAACAAAATGGAAAAAGGCTCTAGGTTCGCAGTTTGGTTGCGGGTACATAGATGAAATTAACACAGCGGATACAGATTTTATCCAAGAATCAACTATGCGTTGTGATTACTGGATGTGTACAATGAACCCCGATGACCCTAATTTGCCTGTTTATGGGCAGTATATCAATCGTTTTAGAAGTCTTGACAAATACATAAACGATACACCAAAAGAGATACAGGACGAATTAAACAAGCAACCAGCGCATCCAAATTGGACGTACTGGTTTTTTAATTTTGACCACAACGCAGGACTACCGGAAGAAAAGAAACAACAAATTATTGGCACGGTTGCAGTCGGCACTAAAATTTACAAAAACAAAATCCTAGGGCTTCGAGGGCGTGCAGAAGGTCTGATTTTCCCTATGTTTACCAGAGAGGCTAATGTCATTAACCGAAAGCAAGCTAAAAATTACAACTTTACCCGTTTTTCTTGCGGCGTGGACACGTCTTATTCTGAGCAATCTAACGACACGATTGCTTTTATTTTTCAAGGGATAACGGATGACGGAAGGCTTGTGACGCTTGCTGAGAGGGTCTACAATAACAAAGATTTATCTGGGGATAAGATAGCGCCGTCTGATGTCGTTAGGCTCTTGCATCAATTTTTAGATGTCTGCAAAGATACATGGGGATTCGCAAGAAAAATCTATGTGGATAACGCGGACCAAGCGACCCTCATGGAACTTAGAAAATATGCCGGAAAGTACGGTCTAATTTATGAATTTTTAAACGCCAAGAAGTCCATGAAAATTATTGATAGGATAAATCTTATGGCAGGGTGGATGAAGCAAGGCTATTACCAAGTGGTAGAAGATTGCGCCCATCACATCCATGAGTTAGAGGTTTACTCTTGGAAGGAAAACAAGGACGAGCCAGAGGATAGAAATGACCATACAATCAACGCTGGTCAGTACGGATTTATCCCTTATATCGGAATGATTGGGGAAAAACAACAGAAAGGAAGCCAGTTCGACATTTTGCGAGCTGGTTTTGGTTTATAAATGACGCATAAAGAAACATTTGTAGATAGCACGGGGCGCAGTCGAATCTTAGAGTTTCGATTCCATCGTGAAGCTAGATTGAGATACCAGACCAAGGAGCTGGATGAGCTGTTAGTAAACGATTTCGAATTGCTCAGAAATGTCATTGAGCATCATAAGAAAATTCAGCGTCCGCGGATTCAAGAACTGCTGGATTATGCAGAGGGGAATAATCACACAGTCAGCATTTCTAATCGTAGGCGTGAGCAAGACATGGCAGATGCAAGAGCGATCCATAATTTCGGACGTGCGATTGCAGTCTTTAAACAAGGCTATCTGGTTGGCAAACCTATCCAGGTTAAGTACGAGGGAGACGGAGACAATCAAGCTATCATAGATGAGTTAGCTAAACAAAACGACTTCCACAGCATCAACAGAGCGCTAGTGCTGGATCTATCAAAGACAGGGCGTGCTTATGACATGGTTTATCGTGCTCAGGATGACACGACAAGAACCGTTAAACTAGATCCACTTAGTACCTTTGTGGTGTTTGATAATACTTTAGAGGCGCATAGCGTGGCAGGGGTGCGGTATTACAAGGCTGGTCAATTTGACGGCGACAAAGAAATCGTCGAAATTTACACAGATAGCGACATCATTACTTTTGTCTATGATGGTAAATTTGAGGAAATTGATAGGAAACCTCATTCTTTCGGCCTGGTCCCCATAACCGAGTATCTCAATACAGCGTCAGGGTTGGGGGATTACGAGACAGAGTTGTCCTTAATTGATCTCTATGACGCTAGTCAGTCTGACACAGCTAACTATATGCAGGATTTGTCAGATGCAATCTTGGCCATCTTTGGTCGCATGAGTTTTCCCGAGACTTGCCAAACACCAGAGCAACAAATCGAATTTATGCGCAAAATGCGCAAGGCACGCTTGATGAATCTCGAGCCGCCAACAGATACAGAAGGGAGAGAAGGGCATATTGACGCTAAGTATCTCTACAAGCAATATGATGTGGCTGGGACCGAGGCTTATAAAAATCGGATAGTTAATGATATCCACAAGTTTACTAATACCCCTGATATGACTGATATGAATTTCTCAGGGCATCAATCCGGAGAGGCCATGAAGTGGAAAGTCTTCGGTCTTGATCAAGAACGAGTGGATATGCAAGCCCTTTTTGAGAAGTCTCTGAGACGGCGATACCGTTTGATTGCTAATATCGGTCAGGTAGCCAAAGAGTTAACAAACTTTGATGTTTCAAAACTCAGTTTTACCTTTACGCCTAATCTGCCAGCAGATGCAGGCAACGTTATTGCAAACGCCAAAAATCTGTACGGGATGGTCAGTGATGAGACTGTGTTTAGTCTTTTGGAAAACGCAACAGGTGTCAAAGCTTCAGATGAGATGGGGCGTTTGCAGTCTGTAGCTACAACAGAACCAATAGGCAGGATAGCGCATGAAACACAATGATTATTGGGTCAATCGTAGCAAAGCTATTCTCGCTCACATAGACCGAACGGATATTGATGTATTTGCTGAAATCCAGAGGATTTACACATCTGAAGCTGTAGACATGCAAAAAGAGTTGTTTGCGTTTGTAACGAGATATGCCGACAACAATGCTATGGACTATCAGGAGGCTCTACAGCGTCTCCGAGGGCAAGACCTGTCAGATTATCAAGCCAACGCTAAAAAGTACCGTGAGCAAGCTGAGAAGGACCCAGAACTACTAAAACGATTGAATGAGCAGTATGCAGCATCTAAGGTAACCCGCATGGAGGCCTTGAACTTAGAACTGGTGTATAAAATCGGGGCAATGAATGGCGTGCTCCGGAAGACTTTTGAAAACTATCTCAAATCTACGGCTAATTACGTTTATAAAAAAGCCTTGGGTGGACATGTTAGCGCCTTGAACGAGCCAGCCTTACAAGAGTTAATACGGACACCATTTAACGGCGCTGATTACTCCGAGCAACTCTGGGGAAACACGGATAGGCTTGTAAAAGATTTACAAGAGGTGTTAAAGCGTGGTTTCGTCCGTGGCGATGATGTACGGACTATGGCTCAAGAGCTGGCGACCAAGTACAACGTGGCACGTTCAAGGGCTCAGACCTTAATCAGGACTGACGGTACCTCTATCATTAATCGAGCAACCATCCGTCGCTATCAAGACTCAGGACTTGAGTATTATCGGATTTTGGTCCAGCTGGATGGTAGGACGACTCAGATTTGCCGAAATATCGCTAAGGAGGATAGACGGTACCACTTAGACGAGTTCCAGGTTGGTGTTACAGTCCCTCCATTTCATTTTAATTGCCGGTCTACGGTTATTCCAGATGAGGAAGAGTTGGATAAACCTCTTGAAATCCCAGATAATCTAGGGTATAATCAAGGTATGGATACATCTCAATCTATCGCTCAAAGTATGTTGGATGAAATAGCGAAATCAGAACCTCAAATAACTGAAGCATTAGATTCAATTGCGAGATCAAGCAATGGGTATCTTGCGGGTTTAGATTTTAGATTGAAGTCAAAGGAATCTCTTATCAGAAAGATTGAAACTGATTCATTGCTTGAAGAGATTTCGATTCAAGAAGCAGCTAAACAAATTAAAGACGTACTTAGATATACAACACTTCTTGATTCTAAAGATTTTGGGAAAAACTATGATGAGATGAAAGCAAAACTCATTGAAAGTGGTTTTGAAGTCAAGAAGGTTAAGAACACATGGTCTGATTCTGGGCCGTATAAAGGCGTTAATACTATTTTAGAAAAAGATGATATTGCTTTTGAAATGCAATATCATACTCAAGAAAGTTTTGAATTAAAAAATGGTAAACTACATAAATTGTATGAAGAGCGTCGATTATCTACAACTAGCAAAGAACGCAAACTGGAACTAGATGAGGAAATGATTCAGTTGAGCAAAAACTTGACCATCCCTGGTGGTATTGAAGGAGTGAAATAAAAATGAGAACACGATACTTTTTTATTAAAACAAAACATCCTAAAATTGTTCGCTACTTTGAAGGTCAAATGGAAGTTTACAATGCTGAATCAGGATGGATTGTCCAAGAAGCTTGGTATGATAAGATTTTCTTCAGCGATTTTGACAATTATGAGGAAGTGACTGAAAAAGAAGCTAATATGTTTATCATGGGGCTTACTGCTGCATGATAGTTTTAGCGGATAAGGCTCATGAAATTGCTCAAAAAGCCCACTTTGGCCAAGTAGATAAAGCAGGCGTGGATTATATTAAACATCCAGAAGCTGTTGCCAGTTTCGTGGTTACAGATGAGGAAAAAGCAGTTGCTTATCTTCATGATGTCCTAGAAGATACAGAAGTCACTCTGGAGTTTTTAAGGGAGCATGGTTTTCCTCAAAAAATCCTTACTGCCGTAGACGTTTTGACTAAAAAGAAAGGTCAAGACTATGAGGATTATCTGGCGGTTGTTAAAAGCAATGAACTTGCCAGAGTTGTGAAGTTGGCTGATTTACGTCATAATTCAGATTTGACTAGACTTAGTCAAGTTACTCAAAAAGATTTAAACCGCTGTAAGAAATACCAAGACGCTATTAACTATCTAAGCACCTAGAGAAATCTAAGTGCTTTTTTGCTGCTCAAAATGCGGTAGAAAAAATGTGTGATACAGGAAGGAACACATGATATTTAATCAACTTTTATATTTGATAGGCTGCCTAGCGTTGTCGTTAGTGGCCTTTTTCTTTGTATTCGTTTGGATAGCGATCATTAAGGCGTTATTAGACGAAATCGTGAAACACTTATCAGGGGAGTGATGAGATGTTGCGGACAGGAGGATTACGCCCATCAGCAAGAGTTGAAGGTGGAGCGATTTTTAATAGGCGCTCTATTTTAGCTGTACCAGAGGTTGGAGAGGCTTCGATTTCTAAGAAGGGAGGAAGTGTGATCGAGAAGCTCTTAAGTTGGCTCCACAGAAAGACTGTAATTTCTGGGAAGTCGTGTATTCGTAGAGGCTGTAATGAATTTCATGGAATAAGCCCATCACTGCACGCCACTTGGGCGAATGTGAAATATATAGAGGAGTTAAAAAAACATGTTTGAACATAAAATTGATAGCATTCGAATTACCAGTCCTGAAATGATAACTATCCCAAAGTCAGAGTACGATCTGCTGATAGCAATTAAAAATAAATTTTTGGAGGTAAAAACCGATGAATAAACGGATTAAGAAGAAATGGTCTCGGGTTGCGAGGCTTGAAACCAAGGTCGCTGAGTCGATTGCCCGCATAGAGCTTGCTTTTCATGCATTGAAATCTCACAAGTCCAAGATTGAGGACCTGGAAAAAATCCAAGAACAGCACGCTTTGGCCACTAACAACCGTTTTGATAAGCTGGAAAAAGCCCTGGAACAAGTTAAAGCGGAGAACAAGAAACTTAGGAAAGAACTCAAGACTAAGCGATCTTGGTTCGGTCGGAAATAGGAGTAGATATGGAATTCAGGGTCGGATTGGGAGATATCAGTGGCATTTCAAACGATGTGAAGCACAGTCCGCTAAATGAATTTGTAGCATATGCAAAGATTGGTGGTGGTTCTGTAAGTTACTCCAGATGTAGTTACTGTCATTCCGAGAATGACGGTGGCTCGTGTTCTGTTTGTCACTATATATAATTTCTTGGCTGGTAGGAAAGACTACTTGAAACTACTCAAAACTGGTCGAAACTGACCAGTTTTCTTTTTGCCCTGTCGCACGGCGTTAAACTAGGCAAAATAATCATCAAAGCGTGGCTTATTTGCAAAGGTGGACCAAAACCATTCGGGAGGGACTAGAGAGCGTGAGACGTCCGTTCTCGTGGCTCTGACGATGTGTTAGAGACCATCTGTGACGAATAGGACTAGCAGGAGGAAAACATGAAGAAAACTTTAGCAGAATTACTCAAGCACTCAGCAGATACAGGAACAGGTTCTGCATCTGGTCAAGAAACAGAAGCTCAAGAGCCAGCAACAGAGGTTGGCGATGACGGAGTAGAGACCTTTAAGGGACCGCAATCACAGTCGGAATTGGACAGTCTTATCAACAAGGCCGTGCATAAGTCCTTGGAGAATTACAAAAAAGGCGAACAAGACCGTATCGCCGAAGCTATCAAAAAGGAAAAAGACTATGCCAATTTATCGGCTGCTGAGCGGGAACGCAAGGAATTTGAAGACCAACAGGCTCAGTTTGCCAAGGAACGTGCAGCATTTGAACAGGAAAAATTAATTGTCCAGGTTACAAAAGACCTAGCGGAAAAAGGCTTGCCTGTTGAATTTGCCGAGCTATTAGCTGTTGGTGATGCAGAAACAGCTCTGGAAAAGGTTGGGGTGTTTGAGTCTGCTTTTAATAAAGCAGTCAATGCCAAAGTTAAGGAATCGTTGCGCCAGGATTCTCCACGAAGTGGCGGGACTGGTGCGTCTAGCACAACTAACTACGGTGCTTGTTTGGGGGCTACTGTCGCTCAAAACAGCGGGAAGTTAGTGGATTAATCAATACACAAGGAGGTTGTTATGAAAACAACAAAACTAGGCACAAGTGCTGAGATTTTGCACAATTTGCCGTATGAAGCTATCTCTGTGACAGTCGATAAGGCTACTACAGGAACTGTGACCGAAAACGGTCGAAAGATTTTGAAGGCTGGTACATTTTTGGCTGGTGATGGTGTGTCCATCTTTGCTGATCGCACTAAAAAAGTCAAGAAGTTGACTAATGATACATCTGCTGAATACGTTGACGGTATTTTACTGACAGATGTTGATGTGACCGATGGCGATGCATCAGCGGCGCTTGTTTATCGCGGGACTATCCGTGAGGATCGTTGCAATGGTGGCACTGTTGACGCTAACGTCAAAGCTAAGCTGCCACATATTCAATTTGTAAAGGGGGTCTAATACATGCCTTTAATTTATGATACTGTTACAGCTGCTAACCTGGCAGGCTACTACAATGCAGCTAAGCAAAATGTTGATACTACTTTTGGGGAAAGAGCTTTCCCGGTCACTAAACAACTAGGTCTAAAACTGGCTTTTGTAAAGGGCGCAGCAGGTAAGCCGGTAGTGCTTCGTGCGTCTGCTTTTGACACAAAAGTGACACTTCGTGACCGTATTTCGGTCACCTTAACCGAAGAAGAAATGCCGTTCTTTAAGGAGGCTATGCTTGTTAAGGAGGCTGACCGTCAGCAGTTGAATATCTTGCAACAAACCAACAACACAGCGTTGATTGACACTGTTGTGCAGACTATCTTTGATGACCAAGCGACGCTTGTTTCTGGTGCCAAGGCTCGTTTGGAAGCTATGCGGATGCAGGTCCTTGCGACTGGTAAAATCTCTGTGGTTTCTAACGGTCAAAGCCTAGACTATGACTACGGCGTGGAAGAATCCCATAAGGGTACTGTAAAGACCGCCTGGTCTGCTGCTAAGGCTACACCTCTTGCAGACATCGAAGGTGCAGTTAATGCCCTATCTCTCCTTGGAGGCAAAGCAGAGGTCCTCATCATGAATGGCAAGACCTTTGCTTTGGCCAAAAATGCAGCAAGCACAGTGACGCTGATCAAGCCGCTTGCTCCAACTGGTGCGTCTGTCACTAAGCGGGAGTTTACAGACTACCTCAAAGATGAGTACGGTCTGTCTATTCAAGTGGTAGATGACACCTACCGTGACGATGATGGAACCATCAAGAAATACTTCCCAGATGGTACTGTAACCTTTGCGCCTAATGCAGCGGTAGGTCGCACGGTGTTTGGTACAACGCCAGAAGAAAGCGATCTTATGTCTGGTGTGAACAATGCGGAAGTATCTATCGTTGAAACCGGTATCGCTATCACGACTACCAAGGAGACAGATCCTGTCAATGTGCAGACCAAGGTATCTATGATTGCCTTACCATCCTTTGAACAGCTAGACAATGTGTACATGCTAGACATTGAACCTTAATATCTAGGAGGTGTTATATGGCACCACTAAACAAGGAAAAGATTATTGATAATATTAAAATTGATTTAGAAATCACGGACAATTTGCAGGATAAATTGCTGGAAATGCTCCTTGATCGTGTGGTTAAGCATTTTAAAGCAGAATACGGCGTCACAGAGATTGATGACGCCTACTCTTTTATTTTTGAGGATTGCACTATCAAACGGTTTAACAGGCGGGGTTCTGAGGGAGCGAGGTCAGAAAGTGTAGAAGGGCATTCGGTGTCGTATTACGACAACAAGAATGAGTTTCTGCCTTATGATGACATGCTCCAGAAAGCTTTTGGCCGGTCTGGGCAGGCAAGCCCAGGAAGGGTGTTTATTTTATGAGATACGCAGACCGTGTTGTCTTAATCACAACTACAACGCAGAAGGAATTGCTGGGCGAGAAAATCGTTAAGAAAGAGTCTGAACCTATCCCTTGTTTCCGTGGTGGATTTTCCATAGATGAGCAGATGGGGATTTTTGGCAACTATAGTCATGACCGGTTTAAACTCTATCTCAAGGGGAAATATGATGGATTTGTTGAGGTTAAATACCAAGGCAAAATCCGTAAGATAAACGGTAAAATCCACTATCGGAATCAAACGGTAATCTACCTATGAGCATTAAGTTTAAGGTTAAAGGAGTTGATCGCTTGGTCCGTCAGATGGCTTATAAGAGCAAGCAAGCTCAATTAGCTACCGAAAAAGAACTAGAACGCTCTGGTTTGCGGATTGAACGTAGCGCTAAGGTTAATGCCCCTGTCGATACAGGAGCGTTGAGAAATACGATTTTTTCGGCAAAGGCTGGCAAGTTGACTTATAAGGTTACGGCACCTCAACATTATGCGATATACGTCGAGAAAGGGACGCGTAAGATGCGCGCTCAACCGTTTATGATGCCTGCAATTGATGCTGAACGTCCAAAATTGATCAATAATCTAAAGAAAATTTACGGAAGGTAGGTGAAGCATGACGCACTATTCGCCATCTACCCTATTTTTAAGTGACATTGCCAAGAGGTTGGAAGCGTTGGCTATTCCAATCTTTTTTAAATTACCTAGTGCTGACCAGATGGAACCTTTTGCTGTTATTGGGTCTAATAACTCTGACACCTCACAAACTGCCCAGACAGGGGTCTTGATTGAGGATATACGGGTAAACATTGACTTGTACCTTGAAGGAACTAGTCGAACAGAGGCTGAGGAAATGAAGTCAAAGGCTCTACGAGCACTAGGGAGGCGAAATGCTACAGCCAATATCATTCCAGATGACAGTATAGGACGTGAGGTTTATCATGTCGCTATTACAGTCTCTGACACAATTTTTTAAAAGGAGAATTAAATGGAAGTAACTGAACAAATTAAAGTAACGACCGCCAAGCCATTATCTGGTAAGAAGGTCTTTTACTTTATCCAATCTATCCATGCAAAAATCGGGAGCAACGCTATCCTGCCCGCATACCGAACTGACGCAAGTTTGACGCTAGGAGCAGAATATTCTGACGAGCAGACCCAACAAGGTCTTTTGTTAGACAAAACCAATACAGCTCACGAAATCGAATTGACGACTAAATTTGCACCTGCTGATCCGTCTGTATCTGTTATTGAAAAGGCCAATGATACAGGGGAGTCTGTAAAAATCTGGCGTGTGCTTGCAGATGAAAGCCTTAAGAAAAAAGGCTCAGGAGACCTCTCAACGAAAGATGTCTACCCTGCGAAATTTGGCTATGCTAAAATCGGGGATATCGAATACAGCGAAGGTGTGGAAGACGTTGTCGAAGCTAACTACACCGCTAGCATTGTCGGGAAGCTGCAAAATGGTGAATTCCCTCTCTCTGATGAGGAAATCGCTCTGCTCAACGATGTGTACGGATACCAAAATCCAGGCGAAACAACTGGTGACTACGACAATATTAAAAAGTCTGAAGACTAATTAGCAAGGGGTGGCGTGTGTCATCCCTTTTCTTTTTATGGAGGAATCATGGAATTTACAGTAAAAAACAAATCTGTCGAGATTAAATTCGACTACCGCTTAATGTTTGCGATTGACAAGAAATTGGCGACTACTAACGCTCAGACTGGTGAAAAGAACAACGACGGCGTGGCTAACCTATTTAGCAAAATCTTAAACAAAGATGACCAAGGCATTGTTGATTTGATTGTCTTGTCAACAGACAAAACCAGCGAAAACGAAGCAATCACTGCTATCGTAACATGGCTGGAAGACCATGGAGCGACTGACACAGATGAGCTTTTTAAAGGAATTCAAGATGAAATGGTGGAATCTGGTTTTTTCAAAGGGAAGATTTTGAAATATATCGCGAATATGGAAAAAGCCCTCAAGTACATGAAAGGTCAGAAAGACATCGACGAGGTGCAGGTCAAAGCGGTAGAAGAAACTATTGGCGAGATGAAAAACGCAGTATCTTAACAGAGTGTGCAAGGCTAGGTCTAACAGACTTAGAGCTTATTTACTCGCTGAATAAGTGGGAGCTAGACGCCATCCTTGAAGGTCTGCATTACAGACAGGTTGAGGAACGCGAAAACTTGTCTGCATTGGCCTTGGAATTGCGCTATACGCTTAATGCGAAGAAGGTCAGCGCAAGCAAGCTTAGTAAGAAAAAAGAACGCGACAAGGTCCGTAATCTGTTTAATGGTAATCATTCGACCGGTCAACGGGGAAGCGATAATCTAGCGGAAAAACTTAAAAAATTAAATGACTATTTCATGAATCGATAAAAAGAAAGGAGGGCAAAATGGCGCAATTTGATGGGTCTATCTTTGCGTATGTCGGCGCGGATATCAAAGACTATCAGCAGGCTATGGATCAAATCCAAGCTAGTACCCAGAAGGCTTTTCAGAGGGCACAGGATGCAGCTGTCAATAGTTCAAACGGGTTGGTCAAAATGGTTGGTCAGATTATGGCGCAGTTAGCAAGCAATGGCCAATCTCTGGGGCAACGTCTCGGGAATGCTTTTTCAACAGGATTGAACTTGTCGCTCGGTCAAATCCAGCGGATTGCGGCATCCATTGGCGAAAAAATTCCCCAACCCATAAAAAATGGATTTGCACGAGCCATGACAGCTGTTCAGACAACGGTTTCAACTGTCGGTAGTAAGATTAATGCAAGTATAGCAAAAACTTTTAATTTTGATATCAGTAAGGCTATCAGCAAACCAAGCGCCGCTATTTCTCAACTGCATCATGCAGTTAATAAATTTGCAGATGGAACGATAAGTAAACTAACCGCGGTAGGTAGCGCTTTTCTTAACTCTGCAAATAATATGCAGAGTCATTCTGGCGTTTTTCGAGCGATTGGAAGCAGTGCTATTTCAACTGCAGCCAAGGTTGGTTTTTTAAGATCAGAATTAGTTTCGACATTGTCAAAAACCGCTTTGAGTCTTGGAAAATCATCTTGGAATGATGTTTTTTCTGGAATCGTTTCGAGTGCTACCCAGTCTTTAAGTATCCTAAAATCAAAATTTGATAGTACAGCCGATAAAATCAGTAACTCATTTGGTGGCAAACTCGTCTCCAGTGTGGCCAATCTATCGACTAAGATGGCTAGCACGCTCGGGAATGGCTTTTCTAACCTATCAGCTAAAGCAACAAGCGCAATCAACGGGATTAGCGGTAGTGTGCAGACTCTTGGTAATAACATTACGAAAGCGACACTGACGGTGACTGCGTTAGGCGCGGCGTTTGCTGCATTTCACGGGTTTAAGAGCGCTATTGTCGGGTCTGTCCAAAAGGCGGCGGACTTTGAGAGCAAAATGAGCAACATTAAGGCTCTGACAGGTGCCACGGCCGAGGAAATGGCTAAGTATAATCAGGTTGCACTAAAAGCTGGTGCGGACACGGCCTTTTCAGCCAGCGAGGCAGCAGATGGTATCGCTGAGTTGCTCAAGGCCGGTGTCGACACGACTGCTATCTTAAACGGTGGCTTAACAGGTGCGTTGAACTTGGCAACTGCTGGCGAACTAAGTTTAGCCGAGTCTGCGGAGATTGCTTCGACAGCTCTTAACGCATTTAAGGCGGATAATCTCTCTGTGACAGATGCTGCCAACCAATTGGCAGGTGCAGCTAATGCTTCAGCGACAGATGTCCATGAGCTAAAATACGGCTTATCTGCTGTTTCTGCGGTTGCGGCAGGGGTCGGGTTATCTTTTAACGATACAACCAATGCTTTAGCTGTGTTTGCACAAAACGGACTTAAAGGGTCGGACGCAGGTACATCACTTAAAACGATGTTGATGCGTTTGCAACCTCAAACGAAAGCCCAACGGAACGCCATGATGGACCTGGGGATTGTCACTGAAGACGGCGCCAATAAGTTCTTTACAGCAGAGGGTAAGGTCAAGTCGTTTGCAGAAATCTCACAAGTTTTGCAAGATAGTTTGAAAGACTTGACACCAGCCCAACAACAGATGGCCTTGCAGACAATGTTTGGCTCAGATGCAGTCCGTGCAGCAACTATCGCAATGAAGGAAGGTGCTGAGGGTGCTAACGCCATGCAGGCCGCTATCAGCAAAGTGTCAGCGGCGGACGTAGCTAAAGAAAAACTGAACAACCTGAAAGGTGCTGTCGAGTATCTGAGCGGTTCGTTTGAAACCCTACAAATAAAGGTAGGTACTGCAGTCTTACCGCTTCTAACAGATTTGGTCCAATGGTTGGATAAACTTGTAGATAAGTTTAGTAATTCCGCAGGATTACAGAAGTTTCTAGACGCTTTAACGGATATCGAACCCGCTTTAGATCGTGTCTTAAATGGCTCCAAGCTGACTAGTCAGGAGCTTGATAAAGCAAAGGCGGCGTTTGGAACATTGACACCAGCTATCGCTAGCTTCGTTGGTGCTTTTACAATTGGTCCTATCCTCTCCGGATTAGGTGGTTTAGGAGTTGCTTTAGGTGGTCTAGGCGCAAAAATAGGTCTTTTTGGTAGCATTGCAGGAACCGCTTTTAGCAATGTCGGCGGTTTAATCGGCGTTCTTGCCGCCAAAATGACTGGATTATCGGGTGTTTTTGGCAATGCTGCGAGTCGAGGTCTTTCTGTCCTCGGAACAATGACTAGTGCGATGACCAGCATAGCTGGATTGGCTCTAGCCTCTATCGGGCCTGCGGCTATCTTAGGTTTGGTTGTTGCCGGGTTAGGAATTATCAATAGTCAGTTTGGTGGTCAAATTGACCAACTTTTAACCATGGTAACGACTAAAGGGCCACAGATTATCCAAAACCTTGTTAGTGGGATTACCAGTCGGATTCCTGCGTTAATTGCAAGCGGTACGGAGCTGATTGCAAAACTGGCCAATACTTTTGCGGTGATGTTTCCTGTCATCGTTCAAGCTGGGGTAGATTTAATCTCTAGCCTGGTGCAGGGCGTAGGAGCGAACGCTGATAGCCTAATCGCTTCGGCAGTTACGATAATCGGTGCCTTTGTCAGCTCAATTGTAGGGGCTTTGCCTCAGTTGCTATCGCTTGGGATGGATTTGCTTGCTAATATCGCAAGCGGCATTGTATCTAACATCCCGCTGATTGCTGAGCAGGCACAAGCTATTGTTACTAATTTTATGTCCAGTATGTCGGCCAATATGCCGAACATTATTGCTAAGGGTATTGAGATTATCCAAGCCCTAGTAGCTGGGGCTATCCAGATGTTGCCTACAATTTTACAAATTGGCACGCAGGTTATCACTGGATTTATCAGCGGGTTGGTGTCCTATCTACCGCAAATTCTGACAGCGGGCGTGAGCCTCATCATCCAGCTGGTCCAAGGGATTATTCAGAATCTACCAACGATTATCCAATCTGGGATGCAGATTATCCAATCTCTAATCAGTGGCATTGTACAATCTCTTCCACAAATCATTGCCGCTGGCATCCAATTAATTATCCAGTTGGCGATGGCTTTAATCCAAGGCTTACCGACCATTATCCAGGCTGGGTTTGATCTTATCATGGGTCTTGGTAAGGCAATGGTAGAGGCAATTCCTAACGCCCTTTCAGGTGTTTGGGAAGGTATCAAGTCAGGATTTACAGGTGTTTGGGACTGGGTTACTGGTAAAAACTCCGAAGGCGCAGCCAATACTAGCGCTAAAATTACCGAGACAGCTACAACTGTGGAGACGACAACCGCTAACATGGCGACTAATGTCTCTACAAACATGCAAGTACTGGCTGATGGCGTTAACCTCAATTTGGCAAATGCCAACCTTTACGCCACAACTCAGTCGGCTGCTATGGCTACAGGTGTTGCTGGTTACACAAATCAGATGGCGTCAAGCGCTACAAATGATGCCTCTGCTTTAGCAACAGGCGTCAATAATCATTTGTTGACAGCTAGCACCAATGCAACCGCAAACGCACAAGCGATGGCGGACGGCGTCAACGCCGCTTCGTCTACAATGAACCTAGATGCGGTTAGCCAAGCGCTTAGTCTATCAGCGGGCGTCTCTGCCAATATGCTGCAGGCACAAACTAATGCTACGAGCGCTGCACAAACAGCAAATTCTCAGGTCGCTGCGAATTTCAACCAGATGCAGACTAGCGCAAACAGTGCAGCTAGCGGTCTTGCAACTAATGTTACAGCGGAGCTCAACAGCGCATCGTCGTCCGCAAATTCTGCGTCTGCTAAGATTGCCTCTGACATCACTAGCAATTTTGACAAGGCCAAGTCTTCAGCAACCAGTGCCATGAATAGCTTGTCATCTGCTGTAACTAGCGGGATGGCTAAGATTACCTCGGCGATCCAGTCTGGCGGAAATAAGATGAACTCGGTGTTTGCAAACACCTTTAATCAAATCCGAAACGTCACACAATCAGGGATGACAGGTGTAACCTCAGCTATCAGCAACGGCATGAACCAGTCCTTGTCTGTCACAACTAGCACAGGACACAACATGGTAGCCATCATGAATGGTACTGTAGGAGCAATGGCATCGGCTGGCTATAATGCTGGTATTGGCTTTGGTAACGGTCTTGCTGGTACGGCAGGGTATATCTACTCAGTCGCCAACAGTATCGCAGCCAACGTCTCTGCGACGATTCGTAGGGCTTTGGACATCCACTCGCCGTCAAGGGAAACTAAAGAGCTCGGTAGTTTTACCGGAGAAGGTTTCGCTATCGGTATGGCCGGATGGCTGGGAGAAATCCAAGGTCTTGGTAAAGAGTATGCCCTAGCCGTTACAGACCAGAAATGGGGCGTTGAGAGCTCTATGGCTTTATCTGGTCAAGTATCTAACTCAGGTATCGCATCCAGCATCGAGAGCTTGTCTGATGAAGTAAAAAACACTTCTCTGACCGAGCCAGTCTTTGAAATTCATAATGAGTTTGTTGGCGATAGAATCTATACCCACGTCAAAGAGAAGGAAGCCCGTGAAGAGGCTAAGAATGATTATTTTAACTATTAGAAAGGCAGGTAAGTTATGGATCTGTTAATCACTAAAGGAAATACGTCTGTCAAGCTATCAGACTATGGCCTTTATAATATTACTGTCGCCGATGGCTCGCCTGCCATCTCTATAGATAAGCGGTCAGTCAGTGGTCGAAACGGGAATATTTACGGCGGGGCAGTCTTTACAGCAAAGACAATTAAGATATCTGGACGCTTTAGCGCAGATAACCCTCGAGCAGTCATGGAAAAGCAGGATGAATTAAACGGTTTGTTATTAGATGACGAGCCGTTTTTTATCACCAAAATGTTCCCTAACAAGGCTGGATTTTATGATTTTCAAGTTCCTGGTCAAACGACTGGGGATTTGGACGTTATAAGGCAGCCACATACTGCTTGGAAGTACCGCTATAAAGTGGTCACAAGTAGTGAGATTGATTTTCGGTTTATAGGGAATTCTGGCCAAGGGCTGAAATACGATATCTCTATGACATTTACAACAACGGATTTACCATTTGGTATGACAATTCCAAAGACGTTGACGCTTAATGGCGGGGCTTTTGATTACGCAGGGACTGCTAAGCTTAGCCAGCTGGAGTGGCCCTTTGTGGTCGAAATGACTGCTGACGAGAATCAGTCTGGATTTTATTTGGAAATATCGGGCAAGCGATTTGAGTATAGTCAGGTCGGGAATATCAATCCTGGTGATGTCTTTAGGTTGACAGGAATTGAGACAACCAAAAACCAAATCAATGTGAATGCCAAGACGAATTACGGGTATTTTGTGATTGCCCCGAATCCACAAAAAAGAATCACATACAAAACAAATTTTAACGGTACTATCAAATTGTTGAATTTTGTAGAACTTTACAAGTAAAGGAGGAGGCGTATTGATTACATTTTTGGATGAAAACGATGTTGAGTATGGTGCGCTGACGACCTTGAAAACAACCAATGCAGTCAATGGCGAGCGGTCCATCTCGGGTGAGATTATCTCTGGTGACTATGTCCTTAGTCACATCGAGAGAGGTTGGCGGTTGCGCTTTGAAGATGAATACTATGTCATCACTTACGCTAAACCGATTGATGGAGGGCGTCAAACCAGTGTTTCTTTTGATGCGGTTCATCAATTTTTTTGGGATTTTGACAAATCGTCTGTCCACAGTCAGTTAAAAGATGGATCGCATACCTTTGACGCTTATCTAGAGTTTATCTTCAAGGACAGTGGATACCGCTACACAGTAGACTCGCTGTTGAAAATTTCGGCTTTTTCTAAACAATCGTTTGGCTATAAAAAACGTTTGACTCTCTTTAATGACATCATCAAGTCAACGGGTGTTGAATTTGCTGTCTCAGGCAAGGTTGTTAGGATTCTGGCAAAGGCAGGGACGGACTTATCCACGGTGGTTCGAAAAAACTTTAATCTAAATGAGCTGGGTATTGAAAAAAATATAGGAGACTTTGTGACCTATCAAAAGGGATTTGGTGCCTGGAACGATAGCGAAGATCACTCTAAAGGGCGCTTAGAAGTTGAGTACGAGAGTCCCTTGGCTTCCGTCTACGGACGTTTGGAAGCAGAGCCGTTTGTAGACGAGCGTTACACCATAAGCGAAAACATGCTGTCTGTCCTTAAGGAAAATGTCGATAACTCCTACACAATCAGCGTCAAGATTGATATGGAAGACCTAACAAAGGCGGGCTATGACTATACCCAACCAAGAGCGGGTGATTACATCATGGCCATCAACGAAACATTGGGTTTCCAGGAGAAAATCCGCATAGTCTCCTACGTTAGCGAGTACGATGTCAAAGGGGCTTTGGTCAAGCACGAAGTCACTTGCAACGACATTGGCTCTGTCAAAAAACAATCGGCCGGTTATAGTGTAGCTAAGAAGCAAATGCAGTCTACTGCCGACAATGTAAATAAGGCTTTAGAGGTTGCCAATCGGGCAATGGTATCAGCAGAAGGGAAAAACACAGTCTACTTCGGGGTCGAATTTCCTAAAGATGAACCCAAAGGTACGTTAAAAAAAGGCGATTCGCTTTATCTCCGGGTCGGTGAAGAAACCAAAATGTATTTTTGGAATGGTGCTGAGTGGGAGGAGCCTCCAGTTGTTAACGACGTTGAAAAGTTTAAGCACGACATCGCAGAAGAATTTGAAACGGTCAACACCACCATACAGGCCAACGAAGCTGAGCGAGCAAAGCAAGCCAGAGAATTTTTAGCTCAGGCAGGGGCAAGTACAGACCTTGCCAACACCGCTAAGCGGATTGCCGAGGAAGCAAAAGCTGGGTATGCGGAGGCTGTGTCCAAAGCTCAGCAACTTAAGTCCGACCTTGAGGGTCAGTTGGCAACGACTAAGTCCACGGTTGCCCGTCAGGCTCAACAATTGGCTGATCAGGCTCGGACTCAGACTGAGTTACAAACTCTAGTCTCTGAAACAAAGAAAACGGCTGACGGTGCTAAAACCACCCTAACCGAGCTGACTAAGACAGTCAATGCAACGACTGGTAGTCTTGACGGCGTGACCAAGCGGGTCGCAAGTGTTGAGACCAGTCTGTCTGGTGTCCGAGAGCAATACCAGTCGGTACAGACTACGCTGGATAGTCAAAACCAAGCAGTCCGTAGTGTGACCAGCAAGACCGCAGACCTTGAAAGAGGTCTGGACGGAGTCAGAGAGCGGTTTGATAATATCAAAATCGGAACAGCAAATTTAGTCAAGAACTCCAAAATCAATAAGAGTTCCGATGCTTACGGTTTTGACACTCGTACAGTCAATCTTGTTGCTGGCAAGACTTATTGGTTTGGAGCGAGAGCTAAAAAGACAGGAGGCACAACAGACAAAAAGGTCTTGGTCGCACTCTATTATCCGGACTGGTCAGATACTAAAGGTTTATATTTTGAGACAACAGATTACGAGATAAAATTTGACAAATTTATCCCTAAAAAAACAGGTGAATATCAAATACGCTCTTACTGGTATCCCAAAGGCGGTGACCGCTCAGGTACAGCCGATGTCGATTGGTACATGGTCACTGAGTCCGATTTAGCGCCAACCGATTATCAACCTGCCGAAGAAGACTTGCGCCACGAATTTGCCGAGTACAAGCGAACAGCAACCGAAAACAGCGCTGAGCTAGGGCGACGTGTCCAAGGACTAGACGGCGGCCTGTCTGAGACAAAGACCCTTGCTCAACAAACAGCGGACGGTATCCGCCAACTAGCGACCAAAACCGAAGTCAATGCGGTCACGGGTCGTCTATCAACAGCTGAGAGTTCAATTCGCCAGCAGGCCGACCAAATCGCTCAGCGGTTGACCAGTACGCAGGTGGAGTCAGCTATCACGGCCAAAGGTTATCAGACTAAGGCCCAGGTTGATGCCAATGTCACAGGCCGTGGCTACATCACCAACGACACTCTAGCTGGCTATGTGCAGTCGTCGGTATTTGACAACTACAAACGAGAGACAGCGCAGTCTATCGAGCGTCAGCTGACGGAGACAAGGGGGATGATACCGACCAGGGTTGATTACCGCAACTGGATCTTAGAGAGTGATGATAAAATCACTCAGACCTCTGCCGAGGGAGCCCCAGGGTCAAAGATGAAGCGGTTTAGGTTTGCGGAAGGATTTTGGAAAGAACTCAACCTGAGGCGTGAACTGGTACTGTCTGTCCACGTTAAAGGACGCATGACACCCAACACTGCCACTAATGCAAGCAAAAACAACCGTATCGGGATTGAGTTACCCGGTATCACAGGTTGGGGTTACATCGGAGTTTGGGATAGACGAGTAGGGACCAGTATCGATGAGCGTGTTGAGATTAAAGCTAAACTCCCAGATGGCCTCGATGTCTCTGGTCTAACTCATGATATCGGCATGTACATCCAGTGTACTGGCGATGTCGTGGTGTCTAGGCCTAAAGCGACTATTGGTAACGTCTCATCGGACTGGTCTCCTGCAAACGAAGACATGGTAACAGGCGTCGACTTTAACAGAGTCCGAGAGACCGCCCAGCTCTACGAGCGCACGATTGGGACGACCAGAGAAGGCATAGCAGATACAATTTCACGCATGGCGATGACCTCTGAAATCTTTCAAGTTGAAGTCGGCAAAAGCTTGGCGAAGAGCGACAACCTGGTCTATGATCCGACTAACTACTCACGCCACAAACCTAGGTCTAACAGTAATGCGTCAGATTATTACATGACTGGTACCAACACCTACAAGCTTTTGGTGATCAAGCAGACAGGACATACCACCGCTCAATGGCGAGGATTCCAGGTCCCGTTGAGGACAGCGACCTTTACTAAAGGGGAGAAGCTCAGCTATCGTGTCAATCTCTGGGTAGATGTATTGCCTGATGATGAAATTAGATTTGAGATACGAAACAGCGGGACCCCTCTAGGAGGGTTTAGTATCGCCGCAACAAAAACAGGCGCCAGTCAGATCTTTACAGGCACCTTTACCGTCCTTTCGGATAGCATCGTGACCGACGACTACGGTCTGCACGTTTGGCTCCGTAAAAATGGACAGGTTGCCATCGGACAAATCTCTATCGTCCGCGGAGAGACTCCGCCTGAGAATTTTGTGGATAACACGTCGGCGCAGGAGATAGCTAACAGCAGTCGTCTAACGCTGATGGAAAATAGCTTTGCGTTAAAGACGCTCAACAGCAACGGGGATGTGATTACTGCTGTTAACGGCGGTCCAGAGGGATTGCATCTACAAGGGCGATTAATTCATCTTAACGGGCGATCCATTATTGATGAGGGAATCATCAAGTCAGCTATGATCGAAACGCTTCACGGCGGTAAGATTGTGGCAGGGACGATTACTGGTATACACATCCAGTCTAAGTCTGTTACTGGTGATAAAATCCTTTTCAACGAGGCCTTTTTCGACAACATGACTGCTAACACGGTTGTGTCTGGCACAACGACTACGAAAAAGCTGTTTTCGACGATTGTACAATCCGTTGAGATTAGTGCTGACAAGATAAACGGTGGTAAGTTGACGGCTCTTAACAGGGCGATGGAGATTGATCTTAATACAGGCGCCATTAACTTTTTGACAGACAGCCCAGCTATCCGACGTTCTGTTTCGGGTCTCCCTAATCAATTTGTAAAATTTTCGACAAGACGTGAAGCAAACGACAACACGTTTAAAAAGTTAAATAACAATCCAACTGGCAGCTATATGGCTAGCGTTACCTCTATAGGGACCAATCGGTCTAACAGTGAGTCAGTGACGGATGGTGCATTTACTGGTATCAACATTTATGCGTCTGGTAGCGCAACAGGAACAGAGGTTGTTGACCGCATTGGCATACACTCAGATATCACTATCATTTCTCACTCCTTTTTGGAAGGGCAGAAGGGCTGGATATTCGAAAACACGAATCCACAGTCAAACGATTATGTCATGAGGCCAATGTCACCGGCCGGTAGCTTGCACAAATCTGCGGTGGGGCTGGAAGGATATCCAGTCAATCGAATGTACATAGAAGAGATTTATATGCGAACTAAGTACGGTGGTTACCATCGATTAACTGCGTTGTTGACCCAACTAGGCATCAAGGCCGGTCTAGGATGGCAAAGCGATTTTTAAAAATAGGAGACACAACATGAAACTCACACTCAAAAACAACCAACTCACAACACTCTCAACCATCTTAGAGAGGGTTCAGCCCAAAAACATGAAGGCTAATCGCGGTAGGGCGAAGCTAATCGCTAAGGTACAAGAAAAGTTTACGGAATACTATCAGGACGAATCAGACATCCTAAAGGAATACTGTGAGGCTGATGAACACGGTCAGATCGTATCTGATGGTGCTGGCGGTCTTAAGTTAAAGGACCCAGACAAACTGGCTGAGGTTAGACAACTTCAGTCTGAGCTATCAGAGGAGGAGATTACGCTAGAGGCTGGCGAGTATGCTAGTCGCTACAAAGCCTTTTTCGACTGGTTGGCGGAAGCAGAGGATGATTTTTCTGCAACTGAGGTTATCTTAATTGATGACCTCCTGGAACAATATGAAGGAGGAACAGATGGCCTTTAAAAAACTATACAATCACGCTAAGCTTGACGAGTTTGGCTCGGTTGTTGGCGCTAGTGCAGCGATCTTTGACCAAGAAACAGGGGAAAACCTTGTCGCTCAATTGGTTGGGGATTACCGCCAAGTAGCAGATACTGAGCTGGTCCAAGCGGTTTTGGACAACTTTTTTAAGCGTACTTACGCCGACCGAGCGATGTCCGAAGCCGTGCAGACGGTGGATGAATTGAAGCAAAAAACAAAGGAATTTGACAAGCAGATTTCTGATGCCAAAACTGAAATCGAAATGCTAAAAAATGAAATCGTAGCAGAGATTAGAGGCGAGACGGAAAAGAACCGCGAAATGGTCAGAGTAGTGACGATGACAGTCAATGAACTTTTAGCACAATTAGATGTCGATGAGGAGGCCGAAGATGAAACTGAGCCGACTAATGAAACAACTGAAGAATAATATCAAAGGAGTAGAAGGAATGATGATTAATTTTTTTGCGATGCAAGTTGAACAAGGATGGATTACATTGGAGCAAGTGCCACGCAAGTACCGCACTAAAGTCAAAGAGCTTTTAGAGTTGGCAAATGCAGGCTTAGATAAACAGGAGTAGGAGGAGCGTATGTCGCCATTTTTGCAATTGTTGAAAGATGTCGCAAGTGTTGTGACAGCGGGAACGGTCATCGGTGCGGCGTGCTTGTGGTTTTACAAAAAAATGGTTATTGAACCAGATAACCGCATGGCAAAACGGTTGCAGGACGAAAATAACAAACTTTTAACAGACACCGTCAGCCCTCTGACGCAGGCGATTGAAAATCTTAACCGCAATCTGGAACTAACCACTAAGGAACAGTACGAACTCCGAGAAAATGTCAAAGAACACGAAAACCGCTTGGACACTCACGAAGTCCGTATCACCGTTTTAGAAACGAAAGGAAAATAGAATGAACATCAACTGGAAAGTACGTTTTAATCACAAAAACAAGGTCTTTGTGTCCAGATTTGTCTTAGCTGTTATTGTGCCAGTCTTGGCTTATCTGGGCCTCAAATTTGAGGACTTGACCAGCTGGGGTGCTGTTGGTCGAGTGCTGGTAGATTTTATCAGCAACCCCTATCTTATTGGCTTAGCTGTCGTCAATGCATTAAATGTCCTGCCTGACCCTACCACAGCAGGCCTATCAGACTCAGAGCGAGCATTGACTTATACGGAGCCAAAATGAAGAAGATAATCTTAATGATAATGTTATTGCCCCTTGGAGCCGTTGCGCTCCTTGTGGGGCCATTTGTAGAGGTATTTTTGGAAAGGAAAAGAAGATGACAACAGTAAATGAAGCATTGAACAACATTAGAGCCCTGGTTGGCTCTGGTCGACCTGTGGGAAATGGTGAGTGTTACGGCCTCGCTAGCTACTACGAGGCCATGATTACACCTGGTTCTGTTGTGGGACTAGGTGCGGGTATTGGTTGGGTTAGTGGTGCGATAGGTGACACAATCGCAGCACACAACATTGGCACTTCATACAACTGGGGGGCTAATGGTTGGAGCGTATCTACTAGTGGACCATTTAAAGCAGGACAAATTGTCACATTGCGAGGCGGAGTTTATGGTCACGTAGTCATCATTGAGGCAGTCAATGGAGACCAGCTTGTAGTAATCGAGCAAAACTGCGATGGCAAACGTTATCCAGTGCGCAACTATTACAGTGCTTCAACGTATGCCCTCAATGTTGCCCATTACATTACTCCACCGGGTGTAGTGTCAAATACTACAACACCAGCAGCAAGCGGAGCTAAACAATACACAGAGCATGGCACAATGACTGTCGTTGTGGATGCTTTAAATGTTCGGCGTGCACCAAACACAAGTGGCCAGATTGTGGCTGTTTACAAAAAGGGCCAAGTTGTCAAGTATGACAAAGTTATCGTGGATGATAACGGCTACGCTTGGATCTCCTACATCGGAGGATCTGGCAAACGTAATTATATTGCTACAGGGGCAACCCGTAACGGCGAACGTTACGGTCAAGCCTGGGGCACATTTAAATAAAAATAAAAATAGAAAGATACAATTTTTGATACACAACCAAACCGCTCAGAGAAAATCTGGGCGGTTTTTTGTGTTAGAGGTCAAGCTGTTTTTGGACAGCATCAAAATCACCCTGGCTTATAATTGGTAAGTGATAGCCTTGGTATACTTTACCTCGCCAACGGATTTTGCCGATATAGATTGGATTAGTTAAAATCAGTTTGATAGTGCTAAAATACCATGTACGACCTAGTATTTTTTTAACAGTCATTTGTTTGGCTATCATTTTGGGAGTCAGACCCCTGAGTGCCAAACCGAAAATATGCTTAACCCATTTAGCATCGGCATTGACCTGGTACTGACCATCTATGTAGTCGTAACCAAATGGGATAAAACCAGGGGACCATGCCATTGGTTTGCCTTGCATAGCACGACCAAGCTTACCAAGAGCCATCCGCTCTTTTATCCTGTCAAGCTCAAGCTGGGCATTTATTGCTAAGATACCCATGACGGCTTTTCCAAGAGAGGTTGTAGTATCAAAGTGCTCGGTAAGGCTAACAAAACTGATATTGTTAGGTAAAAATATATCCTCTACAATAACAAAGGTGTCCCTAGTACTACGTGCAAGCCTATCCAATCTGTGCACGATGACCACATCAAAAAGTTTGGTTTTGGCATCGGACAGTAAAGCTTGTAATTGAGGTCTATCAAATTTTGCCCCTGTGACCTGGTCGCTATATATTTGATAAACCTCATAGTTATTTGACTTGCAGTATTTTAGAGCTAGCAATTCTTGGGTATCCAAAGAGTAACCATTGGCTTGCTCAAGAGTGCTGACCCTGAGGTAGATGGCTGCTTTCATTCACATTACCCCTTTGTCATCGGTATGTGGGCTGCAGCCTTGTTACGACAATGGCTTTCAAAGGATTCATTTTCCCAGCCAAATTTCTGTCCTAGTTTAATCCTGCGATATTCAACCGACAGGGAAACGAGGGTGTTTTTAGCAAAGGATTTAAGGACACTTTTGGTAAAACATAGTCGGTAACCATCATTTTTTAGTGTCTCAAACAATACATCTAGCGTATTATTTACTGCCATGATTGACTCATCTTCAGTAGATTCAACTCCTGTCAGCAACGCATCAATAAAGGTGTAGCAAGATTGATTACGGATTGCAAAGTAGGCAAAGTTTTGGATAGTTACATTTTTCATGGTATTTACCTCGTTATTATTATCTGAGGTACGCAAAAAGCGTACTCGGGTTGACTAAATCCAAGTACGCTGATATAATCATAGGGTACTTGTTATTTAGCAAGTGCGGTGACCTTGTGACCAGTCGGATTGGCGTTTGAGTGGTTACAAGGTTTTTATTTTAACTAAATTTTGAGGATTTAGTTTCGTTAATTAAGTTTTCCAACTCTTCTAAGTCGTCCAGTGTTGCATTTAGCCTGATAAAGCTTTTTGCAGTGGATTTTTTTTTGAGATAGTTGTTTCTTTCTGGGTTTGCCTGTTGCCATCGCTTAGTGGCTTCGTTTTGAGCCTTTGAATATGCCATTGTTACTCCTTTCTACTTTTAATCCAAAGATAGACGATCAATACAAAAACAAATGTAGCAAAGTATTTCATATCCTCTGATTTTATGATATACTCAAAGTAGAGGTTGGGGGATTTCTCCCCCTCTCTACCAGAATCTTACTTGAAGCGCCGTGGGTGGTTTTTCTTGTTAGATTCTTTTTTTGTCGGCTTGATTGCTGTTATGACCGCTGCGACACCTACCAGAAATGTTCCAGCGCTCGTTAGCAAATCTGCCAGTTCTGAGTATTTCATTTTTTCCTCCTGTTTTTATTTGTAAGGTTTTGGTCTCCCTATCAACCTTACAATACAATTATATATTATCCGATAATATAAGTCAAGTGTTTTTTCAACATTTTAAAAAAATTTATTGAAGTACAGAATGATAACGAGGTTTGCGTGCTATGGACGCAGATAAACGCAGTAGGTTACAGTAGCATTCGGCAGAATATCAGGTTAGGAATTTAGTTGGAAAATAAGCCCTTAAAACGGAAATTTTGAAAAATGTCCATTTTAAAGGCAAGTTTTACGAATATATAGTCAGGAGGTATAAAAAATGCTTATTATTAAACGTATCAGACTAGACAAGACTACCTTTACCTGGCAAGGTGCCGAGCAGTGGGTGACCGTGTATGTCAAATATCGAGGTCGATTTTATCGTACCAAGCATCTGATTATCTCAGATGACTACTTAACGCCTTTTGGTTTTTGGCTTGAGATGCATAGCAGGTATTTCGATATTCTGAAACACATGAGGAGTGTTTATAAATAGGAAGAAATTTAGTATCTTTAATTGA